>NZ_JADPJQ010000012.1:236235-359281 GCF_023073515.1 Bradyrhizobium sp. 17
GTCTGCCATATCACCGAAGGAGAGCTTCGGCTTGAGCAGGACGAAAAGACCTTTACCGGCAAGAAGAATTTTGTCTGGACCTGCAACAAGGACACAAAGGAGCAGGCGTTCAATGATGGGAACGTGGTCGCGATTATGCGGATCACCGACCTGAAGGCTTAAGGCTCGTTCTTCGTAAGTAATCGATTGTGGGAGCGAATGACGCACGCGACGGTGCCGATCGCGTCGGTTTCCGCAATGAACCAATGGCCGCCACGCGACCGGCGACGGTGTCGTCATACTGGCGGACCGCAGCTGCGGCAGACGACCGGAGTGATGATCTAATCAATCGGGAAGGCGTTATCCTACAGAGGAGTATCCTATGAAGTTGGCTCTAACATCAGCACTAGTCATTTGTCTGCTCGGTGCGCCGGGAATTTCGTTGGCCGCGGACGCCAAGGGCGACGTGGAGAAGGCTTACGCCGCTTGGGATGCCGCATTCAATAAGCACGACGAGAAAGCCATCGGCGCCTCCTATGTTGCGACGGCAAAATTGATGCCACCCACACATCAGGTCGCGTCGGGTCCGGCTGAGATCGAGAAATTCTTTGCCGGACTCTTCGCGAGCGGTGTGACGGATCACAAGTTGGAGATGATCGACGCCGGCGGAGACGATAAGGTTGTCTTCGGCACAGCCAAGTGGAGCGCCACGGGTAAGGACAAGGAGGGCAAGCCGTCTCCCTTCAGTGGTTTAGCGACGCATGTCTTCGAACGCCAAGCCGACGGATCGCTCAAATTGAGACTACAAACATTCAACTAAAGCGGTCGAAGCTTAATCGGTCCGGCGAGGCGGCGGCCTTACCGGACACCCAAAACGGCTACTTGTCTCCGGTGCAAGCTATGTCCGGGTTGGGTCCAAAAGCAGCGGTGGACGTCAAGTTGGATCGAGGTCCGGTTTGCCCCTGACAGCCGGCATGACACGCGCTCAATTGACCTTCGGCTAAGGGCCAAGAGGCGAAATTGACTCGGTCGCCAAAGGTAAAGCCGTGCCGAGGTAGTGATCGGCATCTCTAACGGCATGCACTTTCCGATTGAACCTTGGCGCAATTCCGATGACCCACGCAAATGGGCAGGGAAACGGAGGTTTCCATGACCAGTTCCAGTGGACGCCCGGTGCATTTTTATCGGTTGATCGTAGCCCTGTATGCGGTCAATTTTTTCGGCATCAGCACAGCCTATTCACATGATCCGATCGGGCCAGAACTGAACGCTTGGTTCAAAAGTCTCAAGAATAAGGCAGGTGAGCCGTGCTGTGATGGAGGGGACGGCCAACACGCGGAAGTCGAGTGGGATGTGGCAAAAAACGGCTATAGAGTCCTTCTGAAAAATCCGCAGCGCCCAAGCGAACCCGGGCAATGGTTTAACGTGCCAAACTCTGTCGTGCTCAACCGGCAGAACCTCAGCGGCAGGGCGCTGGTTTGGTGGTGGCCGTCCTACGCCGAAGGAAGAATGATTCCTTTGTGGCGCTGCTTCATTCCCGGACCGGAAGGATGATCCGTCGTTGGGCAATCAATAGCACCCGTAGTCCGCCATGGGTGAAGGTGCGAAGAACCCGGCCTGAGCAAAACCAGTCCGCTTCCACCCACGAAGCTGACCTCAATGAGACGGTTCGCCACTTCGCTGATGGGCCACAAGCGGGAATGCCAAATGAGCAGCTCAAGCCTCGCCGCACGAGGACGGGTGCAGTCCAATCCCCTCAGGAGATCGAGCGCCAACGCTCTTGGCTCATCCGCAGTTCAAACTCGAGCTGGTACTTTTGGGCTTTTCGGATCGCATCGCGGCGTTCTTGGCGAAGCCGGATCGAGGTATCGATCGCTCGTTGCGCTCGATCGAAGAGTTCTAGCGTTTCACTGCTGAAGGGCTGGGCCATGATGATCGCTCCCGTCTAGGCGGGAGCGCAAATCATCTCTCAGGCACCGACGCCCTACGGACAAGCCTTTGGCCGGCGATAATCGGTAGTGCGCCACATCTGGAGGAACTGCAACCGAATACGCACTCCTCTGGAGCGAGCATCGATGCATCAGGTCCGTTTGGCCAGCGACAGATTGCGAGACTACTCGTGTGCTGAGAGCGGCGGGCGGAGCTTCTTCCGGCTGAGGGCTAATCTTAGTCTTTCCCTCAGTTGACGGATTTCGTCATATTGCTTTTCGATCTCTGGATCGATGCGCAGCCGTTCTAATTGCTGCTCGTGCAGTTTCGACAATGCTGCAATATACGAACTTTGGATGGGCGGGACACGCATGATGACCCTTAATAGAATGCGAGAAAAGCCTCTCAAAACACTTGGCCGAAGCACAACTTAGAAAGAGATTTTGGGGTGGAGCCTTTCTGACAATGCGGGCTCGCTGGCGAAGTTCGGTCGTTGCGGCTTTATGACGCCTGCAGGCTGTTCCCCGACCTTCAGGAGTCCAGCTTCTGGCGGAGCTTCCTGATCAATTCGCTGAGGCCGGCGGCATACTTTTCGATGATGCGCCGTCGGGCTCTCGGGGGCTTCACTTCTGGCTTGGGCGCAGGCTTATCGTTCATGGACATCACATCATGCGCACGGTGGCAGGCGGTTTTGATCCAGATCGATCGTTCTCTTCAGGGGAGCTGGTCTGCTCGCTTCGCGATCAACTCAGCCCGGGCCATTGCCGCTTCGGCGCGTGCAAGGCGGAGAAGTTCACGTTGTTTTCTCAAGGCGGCGCGAAGCGTGCGGGCCTCGTCGCGCAACCTGCGACTGTCCTCCCGCGTAGTCTGAAACTGGGCAAATGTCGAATCGTCCATAGCGGAATTGGGAGCAAGCCGGCCGGTTCCTGCATTTGGCTAGGTTAAAGAACACGGTGCCCACTCCCTCAGAGGGAGCTCGATGCGCTGGAGTCCGCTTTGGGTCAAAATGCGAAGAACTCAACGTGAGAAAATGTGGTCCGCCATGCCTCACTGATCGGACCTCACCCGGTGCGCTGCTACTTCGCCGATGGGCCAGGAGCCGACATGCACCTCAGATTGATCCCAGCTCCGTAACCAGCTTGGGAAGCATCCTGCCGCGTAATGAGCCGGAGGGAGCGAAGCCGCAGTCTTTCGCGCCCATTCGTCGATAGAAAGGTGCAGCATCTGGGTCCGCTTCGATCACCATACGATGAGCGCCCATGGCTGTTGCTTCGCTGGTGGCCCAATGAAACAGCTTCATTCCTACACCATTACGAAGCATCGTCGGGTCAACGAACAACTTCAACAAATCAGCCTCGCTTCCAGTGACCTGGACTTGGGCGACGCCGACAATCTTGCCGTGCTCTTCCGCCACCGCAATCGAACTAGATTGCAGTTCGTATGGTTCGATAGTGAGTTCACCCCGACACGCGTCCATGAAGTCGTTGCCGTAACCCCATACAGCTTTGGACCTAAGACACAAAGCCGAGAGCGTTGGTAGTTCTTCAAGTCTCGGCGGTCTGAGAACACAAGTCACGAAGCTTGGCTCCTGCATCGGCTTTCGGATACCACATCGTGAGGCCGATGTCTCAGGCCACCAGCCGCCCGATCGCGCTCAACGTGAGAGGCTTCCGCTTTGCTCTCGTAAGCCAAGAGTTTAGGAGTAAGCGTCCGGGCTCGCCCGCCTACCCTTGCGTATCGTCGCCAGCACGATGTCGGCTGCGAGCACGCTCGGCGATCTGTTGCCGGTCGACATGATCGCATCGAGCTGGGCGAATGCTTCCACCTGCTGCCGGCGCAGCGATGAATCGGTCAGAAGCTCCGAGAGCGCGGGTGCCAGCTTCTCCGGCGTGCAGTCTTCCTGCAGGAACTCCGGGATGAAATCCTTGCCGATCACGAGATTGGCGAGGATCACCGAGGAGACGCGGATCGCGCGGCGCAGGATGAAGGCTTCGATCGCGCCGACGCGATAGGCTGTCACCATCGGAATGCCCGATAGCGCGAGCTCCAGCGTCACCGTGCCGGATTTTGCCAGTGCCGCGCGCGCGATGCGGAAGGCAGCGCGCTTCTCGTTCTCGCCGACCACGATTTGAGGCTTGACCGGCCAGTTCGCGATGCCTTCGCGGATGGTGGTTTCGAGATGCGGCATGGTCGGCAGCATCAGCTCGAACGCGCGGCCTTCGGTCTGCAATCGGCCGAGCGTCGCGCCGAACACGTCGAGATGGTGCCTGATCTCGCTGCGGCGGCTGCCGGGCAACACCAGCAAGACCGGCGGCTCGCCGTCGCGGCGCGCCTGCTCCTCCGCGTTCGGCCGTAGCGAGGGCAATTGCTCGATCAGGGGATGGCCGACATAGCTGCATGGCGGCCCGCCGAGCTTGCGGTATTCCTCCGGCTCGAATGGCAACAGGCCGAGCACATGGTCGACATAGCCGAGCATGGTCCGCGCCCGTCCCGGCCGCCAGGCCCAGAGCTGTGGCGAGACGTAGTCGACGATCGGGATCGCCGGATTGCGCGTCCGCACGCGGCGGGCGACACGGTGGGTGAAATCGGGGCTGTCGATGATGACGAGCGCGTCCGGCGCGGCTTCGGTCACGGCCTCCGCGGTCTCGCGGATCAGCCGCAGGATCTTCGGCAATTGCTGCACGACCGCGGCGAAGCCGACGATCGAGAGCTGCTCGATCGGAAACAGCGTCTCGAGCCCCTGGCGCGCCATGGTGTGGCCGCCGACGCCCACGAACTGCACGCCGTCGCCGAGGCGCTGGCGCAGCACCTTCATCAGGGCGCTGCCGAGCCGATCGCCGGATTCCTCCGTGGCGATCAGGAAGATCTTGCGCTTGGGATCGCGACCCTGCATCACGCCGGCAGGCCGATGACGAAGAGATATTTTGCGTCGGCGAGTGCGATCATTGCCTGCGGCTCGGCGGCGATGGTGTTGCCGGCAACGACGGCGATCCCGGCCAGCCCTGCGGCGGCGACGCCCTCGAGGGTGCGCGGGCCGATCGTCGGCAGGTCGAAGCGCAGATCCTGCCCGCTCTTTGGGACCTTCACCAGCACGCCCCGCCCGGTGGCGGCGCGGATGCGGCCCTCTTCGCGCAGCCGTGCCACGCGCGCGAGCAGTGCATCGGTGCCCTCGATATCCTCGACCGCCACCACATGGCCGTCGATCACGACCGCGGCCTGGCCCATGTCGAACGGACCGAGGGCGGTCAGCACCGCGCGTCCGCGCTCGATGTCGGTCTTGCCGGTGTCGCTCGGCCAGGCGCGGCTGATGCAGCCCTCGGGCATCAGCAGATCGGGCGCGACATCCTTGATGCCGACCATGCGAAAGCCGCCCTGCTCGAGAATGCGCCCGACGCCGGACAACAAATGATCGTCGCCGCCGCGGAAGGCGCGGATGACATTGCCGAGCAGCCGAAGCGTCGTGAAGTCGACCCGGACCTCCGAGAGCGAAGGTCGCACCAGCGTGCCGATGAAAATCAGGTCGCGGCAGCCCTCCTCGCGAAACAGCCGCATGGCGCGGCCGAGCTGGCCGACCGAGATCCAGCGATGACGGAATTTCTCTACCCGCGCGGGATCGCAGGCTCCCCGAAGCGGAAACAACACCGGCGTGATGCCGCGGGCGGCGAGCGAGTCGGCAACCGCGAACGGCATCGCGCCGCCGCCAGCGACGACGCCGACCGGCGATGAAATTTCCGAAGCCGCCGATGTCATGCCCGGGGCCATTCCATCATCACTTCGCGATGGCGGGAAGACAGAGCGGGCGCTTGCCCTTGCCGATGAAGTCGAGGATTTCGCCGATCGCCGGATCTCCACCGGCGAGCGGCCGCGCCGCCTCCAGGCGTTCGGCAAAGGTAGCGGGGCCACGGAAGAGTTTCTGGTAGAACGCGCGCACGGTCACAAGCCGCTGCTTGGTGAACTTGCGCCGCTTCATGCCGATCAGGTTGAGGCCTTCGAGCACCGCATATTGGCCGTTGACCAGCCCATACGGGATGACGTCGTCGCGCACGCCGCAGACACCGCCAACCATCACATAGGGGCCGATGCGGGTGAACTGATGCACTGCGGACAGGCCGCCGATATAGACGGCGTCACCGATCTCGCAATGGCCGCCGAGCGTCGCCGAGGTTGCGAAGATCACGTTGTTGCCGACCATGCAGTCATGCCCGACATGACTGTTGTTCATGAAATAGCCGTCGTTGCCGACGCGCGTCAGGCCACCGCCCTTGATGGTGCCGACATTCATGGTCGCACCTTCGCGGATGGTGCAGCCCGAGCCGATCTCAAGCTTCGTGGGCTCGCCCTTGTAGCTGAGATCCTGGGGCGCCCCGCCCAGCACCGCGAACGGCGAGATCACGCAGCCATCTCCGATCGAGGTGTGGCCGATGACGGTGACCTGTCCGATCAGCTTGCAGTTATTGCCGATCGCGACATGCGGGCCGATGATGCAGAAGGGGCCGATCTCGGTGCCCTCGCCGATCACGGCGCCGTCCGCGATCCGTGCGGTGGGGTCAATCTTACTCATCAAGCAATCTGACTCATCAAGAAGGTCTGATTAGGTGTTGAAGTCGCTCGGTTTTCCGCTGGTTAGCGCGACTGTGCCCGATCTGTCCAGTGACGTATGATCTCTCCGTGTTTCAAGTGCCGGATGAGGCAGCCTTCCCGGGTCATCAACAAGTTCACGCGGAGCTTCAGGTATCGTGGTCAGGGCCCTGGCACTTCTCCTCGCACAGCTCGCCGCCGCGCCGATCGTCTCCGAGACGATCGAGACCGCCGAACACCGCCCCATCGACCTCGCGACGTTCGAGTGCCGCGACATCAGCCGCAGCACGGTGCTTCAGCGGGTCTGTTACGACCGTGCGCAGCAGGCCCTCGTCGTGGCCGTTGAAGGCGTTTATGACCGCTATTGCGGCGTACCGGTCGACACGGTCGAGCGCCTGCTGGGCGCACCGTCCATGGGACAGTTCTTCAACCAGAACATCAAGCGCGAGGTCAGCGGCGGCCGGTACGCGTGTCCTGCGCGCGAGCGCATCCAGAGAAGTTGATCGGCTCAGTCGGTCAGCATGGCGCCGACGTCGGCCTCCGCAACCACCTGGCCGTTGACCTTGGCGTCGCCGTGAAACCACCACATGGCCTTGCGGCGGCCGATCGAGCGCATGTGGTATTCGATGGTATCGCCGGGCAGCACAGGCTTGCGGAACTTGCACTTGTCGATGGTGAGGAAATAGACCGCGCGCGGCTTCTCGGTGCCTTCGACCGACTTGATGCCGATCACACCCGCGGTCTGCGCCATCGCTTCGATCATCATGACGCCGGGATAGACCGGGCGATCGGGAAAGTGGCCCTGGAACGGCGGTTCGTTGAAGGTGACATTCTTGATGCCGATGCCGCTGTAGTCGGTGCGGATGTTGATCACGCGATCGATCAGCAGCATCGGAAAACGGTGCGGGAGCGTTTGCAGGATCATGTTGATGTCCACAAGCTCGAACCTGACCGGTGCTTCGTCCGTCACTCCCGTTCCTCCTGCTTCGGATCGGCCTTGCTGTCGCGCGCCAAGCGCTCGACAGCCAAAATTTCCTTGAACCACTGCCTGGTCGGCTTGGCGAAAAAACCACCCCAACGTCCGTTGGGAGGAACGTCGTCCTTGACGCCGCTCATGGCAGTCACCTGAGCTCCATCCCCGATCTTGACGTGATTGTTGATGCCCACCTTCGCTCCCAGCGCCACGTTGTCGCCGAGGGTGAGGCTGCCGGCAAGACCGATCTGGGCTGCCAGCAGGCAGTGCCGGCCAATGGTCACATTGTGGCCGATCTGGACCTGATTGTCGATTTTGGTCCCCTCCCCAATTACCGTGTCGCGCAAGGACCCGCGATCAATCGTGGTGCCGGCGCCGACTTCCACATTGTTTTGGATCAGCACGCGCCCGGTCTGGGGCACCTTCAGATGGCCCTCGGGGCCGAAGAAGATGAATCCGTAGCCGTCCTGGCCGATCGAGCAGCCGGGGTGGATCAGCACGTCGTTGCCGATCAGCGCGCACTGGATGGCGGTGCGTGCGCCGACATTGCAGTCCCGGCCGATCTTGACGCCGGGGCCGATCACGGCCCCCACACCGATCACCGTGCCGCTGCCGATCTCCACGTCAGGGCCGATCACGGCCAAGGGATCGACGATCACACCATCCTCGAGCCTGGCGGTGGGATCGATGATGGCCGACGGCGCGATACCGTCGTTGCCGGTCCAGGATTGCGGCCGGAGCGCGTCGCCATGCCACTCCCGCGCGATCCTGACGAAGGCGCGGAACGGCTGTGGCGCCCGCAGCACGGCGACGTGCGCGGGCACCCGGGCCTCGAAGCGTGGGCTCACCAGGCAAGCACCGGCCTTGGTCGCCTTGAGCTCATCGGCATATTTGAGATTGTCGAAGAACGTCAGGTGCATCGGGCCGGCTTCGTCGAGCGAAGCAAGACCCCTGATGATTTGGCCGCCCCTGGCGGGATCGACCAACTCCGCCTTGGTCAGCGTGGCGATGTCAGCCAGCGCTGAGGCGGGCGGCTGTGTGAAGAAGGTCGGCTGCGCCATTCCACCCCGTCGCGGTCCGGCTTCGGCATGAAGCGGCCAAGCCGCATCATGCCTCATCTCCTGGATTGGCACGATCCCTTTCGGAAACCGGCTCCGGTGGTCCGGATCGTGCCGTGCTGTTCGAATTAGAACGAGGTGCCGCCGCCGAACCGGAACTCCTGCGTACGGTCGTTCTTGCCCTTGGTCAGCGGCACCGCGTAGTCGAAGCGCAGCGGACCGAACGGCGAGGCCCAGATCAAGCCGACGCCGACCGACGACCGGACCGCATTGCCATTGTCATACACCAGGCCGGTGCAGGTTCCAGCCGAAGCGGGATTGACGGTCGACGGCGTGCAGCTCGAATTCTTGGTCGTGGTCAGCTCGTTGGTCACCGACCACGTCGTCGGTCCCTGATAGTCGAACAGTCCGCCGGCGTCGGCGTAGACGGCGCCCTTCAGACCCACTTCCTTCGGCAGGAACCAGAACGGCATCTGCAATTCGAGCGAAGCACCCCAATACTTGGTGCCGCCAAGCGCGTCCTGCGTACCGAAGGGGTTCAAATCGCGCGGTCCGATGCCGTTCGGGGCAAAGCCGCGGACGAGGTTCGGGCCCATCTGGAAATGATCGAGCATGCGCAGATCGCTGCCCATCTTGTTCAGCATGCCGCCCTGGAGGCGAACGAGACCGACGATATCGGAGACCAGCGGAGTGTAGTACTTCGCGTCAACCACAGTCTTCAGATAGGAGACGTCGCCGCCGACGCCGGCGAAGTCCTGCCGGAAATCGACCAGCAGACCGTCGGTGGGGTTCTTGTTGTTGTCGAGCGTGTTGTAGGTCAGCGTGTAGCCGAGCGCCGAGGTCAGGGTCTTGCCGTTGGCAAGCTCCTTGCGGACCGGCAGCGAGGCCTCGCCGTCGCTGTAGCAGCCGAGGCCGTTGGTCGAGGGAGCCAGAGGAATACCACTCGACGCGGAGAAAGCCGGGCTTGGATTGAATGCCGGATTCGGAGTGACACCGTCGGCAAGGAACTGGTTGTTGTTACAGTTCGCGAGGTACGACGGCAGCGTGATTTCCTGCCGGTAGATCGAGTAGCGCACCTGCAGCGACAGATCTTCACGCAGGGAGAAACCGAGGCGCGGCGAGAAGCCGAGCGTCTTGGTGCCGTAGGAGATGTAGCTGTTGGACCTCTGCTCACGCTGATAGAGGTCGAGACCCAGCGCGACCCGGTAGTCGAGCAGATAGGGTTCGACGAACGACAGCGAGTAGCCGCGGGCATACTGGCCGTAGGTCACCGCCGCCTTGGCGAACAGGCCGCGGCCGAGCAAATTGCGTTCGGAAACCGAGACTTCGGCCAGCGCGCCGTCGGTGGTGGAATAACCACCCGAGACCGAGAAGTCGCCGGTCGATTTCTCTTCCATGTCCACGAGCAGGATCACGCGGTCGCTCGACGAGCCGGGCTCCGTCGTGATCTTCACGCTCTTGAAATAGTCGAGGTTCTTCAAGCGGCGCTCGGCACGGTCGACCAGCGCGCGGTTGTAGGCATCGCCCTCGGAGACGTCGAACTCGCGACGAATCACGTAGTCGCGCGTGCGGGTGTTGCCGCGAAGGTTGATGCGCTCGATATAGGTGCGCGGACCCTCGTCGATGTTGAACACGACCGAAACGGTGTGCGCCTCGAAATTGCGGTCGCCGCCGGGACGGACCACGGCGAAGGCGTAACCGCGACGCGAGGCCTCGATCTGCATCTCCTCGACCGACTTCTCGACCGATTCGACGTTGTAGAGCGAGCCGACATTGACGCGCGAATAGTTGCGCATCGAGGTGGGATCGAAGTTCGGAATGCTGGAGCGGAAGTCGATCGAGCCGACCCGGTATTGCGAGCCCTCCTCGATCTTGAAGGTAACGTTGAAACCCTTCTTCTCCGGATCGTATTCGGTGAGCGCGGCGACGACCTGGACGTCGGCGAAACCGTTCTTGAGATAGAAGCGGCGGATCAGGTCGCGGTCGGCCTCGACCCGATCGGGATCGTAGATGTCGCTGCTGGCGAGGAAGCTCAGCAGGTTGGATTCGTGCGTCTTGATGACGTCGCGCAGGCGGTAGGACGAGTACGCGTTGTTGCCGACGAACTCGATCGACTTGACGCCGGTCTTGGCGCCCTCCTCGACCGTGAAGACGAGATCGACGCGGTTGTTCGGCTGCTCGATGATTTCAGGCGTGACGCGAACGTCGTAACGGCCGGAGCGGCGATAGATTTCTGCGATTCGCAGGGTGTCGGACTGCACCATGGCGCGGGAGAAGGTGCCGCGCGCCTTGGACTGGACTTCACCGGTGAGCTGCTCGTCCTTGATCTTCTTGTTGCCCTCGAAGGCAATGCGGCCGATCACCGGGTTTTCCACCACGGAGACGACGATCTGGCCACCGGCCCCGCGGTTGATCCTGACGTCCTGGAACAGGCCGGTCTCGATCAACGCCTTGAGGCCGTCGTCGATGGCACCCTGATCCAGGCGACCGCCGGGACCCGGCTTGAAGTAGGAGCGGATCGTCTCCACCTCGACCCGGCGATTTCCTTCGACGGAAATCGACTGCACGGTCTGAGCAAGCGCAGACGAAGACACAAAGGCAGCCCCAACCGGGGCAAGCACCGGCGCGCCGAACATGATCAGGGTTGCGAGCAAGCCCCCCCGGAGTCGCAGTCCAAACTTCATTGCGCAACGCGCCCTTATCATTCCGTACCAGACCCAACCCCAACGCCGGTCTGGAGATTCCCCAAGTTCAAGCCGCTTGTAGACAATTTCACCGACGCCGCAAACGGTCGAGCGCGCCGTAATTTCATTTTCATTCCAAGACGTTGCCCAAGAGCAACGCCCGGGCAACGCCACAAAAAAGCCCCTATCAGGATGCGGCCATTCGCAGGATGTCGTTATAGGTCGCAAACACCATCAACATCAGCACCAAGCCAAGCCCGATTCGGAACCCCATCTCCTGGGTGCGCTCGGACAGGGGCCGACCACGGGCGACCTCCGCCGCATAGAACATAAGGTGACCGCCATCGAGCAGTGGGATCGGGAACAGATTCAGCAGGCCGATCGACACCGACAGCACCGCGCAGAGGTTGATCACGAACTGGAACCCGGCGCTGGCCGCCTGCCCTGACATCTTGGCAATGCCGAGCACGCCGCTGACCTCGTTCGGATTGCCGTTCCCGACGAACAACGAGCCCAGGAACTTGAAGGTGCTGGTGATGATGAACCAGACCTGCTCCACCCCGATCTTGAGCGCTTCGCCGACGCCGACCGGCGACGTCGAGGCCTCCCCGGCCTGAGACTTGTGTTCGACGCCGAGCACGCCGAGACGGTGGCTGTTGCCGAAGGGATCCTTGCGCTCGAGCAGCGCCGGCGTCGCGGTCAGCGACACGATGGAACCGTCGCGCTTGACCTGGAAGGCAAGCGGCGAACCAGCATTCATCGCAACCATGCGCTGCATGTCGGCAAAGCTTTCGATCGGCTTGCCGTCGATCTGGACGACGACGTCGCCGATCTTGAAGCCGGCTGCCGCCGCAGCGCCATCGGCGACGACACCGTCGACGCGCGCAATCGTGCTCGGCTTGCCGTAATACAGCGCCATGCCAGCGAAGATCAGCGCGCCCAGGATGAAATTGGCGATCGGTCCGGCGGCAACGATGGCGGCGCGCGGGCCGACCTTCTTGTGATGGAAGCTGCCGGCGCGCTCCTCGGCCGTCATGGCCGCAAGCTTCTCGGACGACGGCGTCGAAGCCTCGCTCTCGTCGCCGAAGAACTTGACGTAGCCGCCGAGCGGGATCGCCGAGATCTTCCACCGGGTGCCATGGCGGTCGTTGAAACCGACCAGCTCAGGTCCGAAACCGAGCGAAAAAGTTAACACGCGAACGCCTGCCCAGCGCGCGACCAGGAAATGGCCGAGCTCATGGAAGAACACGACGATGGTCAGGACGAACAGGAAGGGAACCGCGTAGCCAAGGAGCCCATGGCTCAACGTATTGAAACTATGGACGAAAAAGTCGATCATCGAATTCCCTCATCCAGTGCCGCAAGGCCCTGGCCCCGAACCATCTAGGATGCCTTTAAGGCAATTTGAGGCAATAGGGCGGCAGCCCTATTTCGCGCAACATGGTCAACAGCGATTGCATCGTCCGCTGACGTCAGCGGCGCCTGGTTCCCGCTGCGGACCCAGTCATCCAGCGTCTCCTCCACCAGCCTGGCAATCGCCCCGAACCGGATCTTGCCGGCGATGAAGGCGGCGACCGCGACCTCGTTGGCGGCGTTGTAGACCGTGGTCGCCCCCTTCCCGGTCCGGAGAGAATCGAAGGCCAGGCGCAGCCCGGGGAAGCGCTCGAAATCTGGCGCCTCGAAGGTCAACTGGCCGATCTTGGCCAGATCGAGCTTGGCGGCCGGACCCTTGATACGGTCGGGCCAGCCGAGGCAATGCGCGATCGGCGTGCGCATGTCGGGTGAGCCGAGCTGGGCCACGACCGAGCGATCGGAGAACTCAACCATGCCGTGGATGATCGACTGCGGATGAACGAGGACGTCGATCTCGTCGGGCGAGAGCGCGAACAGATAGGAGGCCTCGATCACCTCGAGCCCCTTGTTCATCATCGAGGCGGAATCGATCGTGATCTTCTGGCCCATGCTCCAGTTCGGATGCTTCAGGGCTTGCGCGAGTGTCGCCTGCTCGATGTCGGCAGGCTTCCAGGTGCGGAAGGGGCCGCCGGAGGCCGTGATGATGACACGGACGAGCTCGTCGCGATTGCCCGAGGCGAGCGCCTGGAACAGCGCATTGTGCTCGGAATCCGCAGGCAGGATGCAGGCGCCCGCTTTCGCCGCGCGCTGCATGAAGAAATCACCAGCGCAGACGAGACATTCCTTGTTGGCGAGCGCGACATGCGCGCCGCGATCGACCGCCGCCAGTGCCGGCTTCAGTCCGGCGGCGCCACTCACGGCGGCCATCACCCAATCGGCCGGACGCGCGCCGGCCTCGATCACCGCGCTTTCGCCGGCGCCGCATTCGGTGCCGGTGCCCGCGAGCGCAGCCTTGAGTTCGGCAAACTTGGAGGTGTCGGCGATCGCGACGCAGCGCGCGGAGAACTCCTTCGCGAGCTTTGCCAGCGCCTCGACATTGCTGTTTGCCGTCAGCGCCTCGACACGGTAGCGCTCGGGAGAGGCGCGCAGCAGATCCATCGTGCTGTCGCCGATCGAGCCGGTGGCGCCGAGAACCGTGACGCTGCGGACGCTCGATGCCGCAGCCTTGTTGTTACGCAATGGGACCGCGCTCATATCTTCACCAAACCATAAGACCGCTTCCGGCGCTATGCACACCATGGCGGAGGAAGCCGATAATCCATGCCACCAGGATGGCGGCGACAAAACCGTCCAGACGGTCCAATAGCCCGCCGTGGCCCGGAATTAAGTGACTGGAATCCTTGACGTCGAAGCGCCGCTTGACCGCGGATTCGAACAGATCGCCACAGGCCGACACGATTGAGAGGACCGCGCTGACGAGCAGCAATGGAACTATCTTTCCAACCCCGCAAGCGGCAAAGGCGACCGCGACCAAAAGGCTCGCGGCAAAGCCGCCGAGCGCCCCTGACCAGGTCTTCTTCGGGCTCACGCGCGGCCACAGCTTCGGTCCGCCGATGCCGCGGCCGGCGAAATAGCCGCCGATATCGGTCGCCCACACCACGAGCAGCACGAACATCAGCGCGGCGAAGCCGTTCACGAGATCCTTCCGCAGCAGGATCGAGGCGAGTAGCGCCGCCGACGCATAGGCAAATCCGGAGGCCGCCCAGACGAACTTGCCCCGCGCGATCACCGTCACGACCGCCCCGCCAATCAGGCCGGTGATGATTGCGGTCTTCAGCGCGCCGAAGGCAACGCACAAGCCCATCGCGGCGATGACGATCGTCCCCGCCCCGGTCAGCGCGGTCGAGCCTGCGCCAACCACCATCAGCCATTCCGCGAACAGTCCGATCGACACCAGGGTGACGAGAAGCGCCCACAGCCAGCCGCCGGCATAAGCGAGCGCAATGGCGAGCGGCGCCAGCACCAGCGCCGCGAGGATTCGCATCACGAGATTGCTCGGGGCAGGCTGAGAGCCGGCCGGTGCGGAGTTGGGCTCGCTCACGAGGCGGTTTTCGCGACCAGGCCGCCGAAACGGCGCTCGCGCCTGGCGAATTCGGCGATTGCGCCTTCCAGCGCCGCCTTGTCGAAATCGGGCCAGTGAATCGGCACGAAGACAAGCTCGCTATAGGCGGCCTGCCACATCAGGAAGTTGGACAGGCGCTGCTCGCCACTGGTGCGGATGATGAGATCGGGATCGGGAATGTCGGGCGCGTCGAGATGCGCCCCCAGTGTCTCGGCATCGATCGTGTCGGGACTGCGCCGGCCCTCGGCGACTTCCCGCGCGAGCTTCTGCGCCGCCTTCGCGATCTCCTGCCGGGAGCCGTAATTGAAGGCGACGACGAGCGTGAGGCGCGTGTTATCGCGCGTCAGTTCCTCCGCCTCATTGAGAAGTGCGCAGATGTCGCCCTCCAGCCCGTCCCGCTCGCCGATGATGCGTACCTTGACGCCGTCGCGATGCAGGCTCGCCAGATCGTTGCGGATGAAGCGGCGTAACAGGCCGAACAGATCGCCGATCTCGCTCGCCGGACGCGACCAGTTTTCCGAGCTGAAGGAGAAGATGGTGAGATAGCGGATGCCAAGCTCATGCGACGCCCGAACCACGCGACGCAGGGCCTCCACGCCGCGGCGATGGCCCTCCGCCCGTGGCAAGCCGCGCGCGGCCGCCCAACGTCCGTTGCCATCCATGATGATGGCGACATGCGCAGGCGCATCGGACCGATCTGGTCCTTCCGTTGCGGGCGCGGCGGCGTTGGACATGAGGCTGCCTTAAAGCATGATCCGGACCCGAAGGGCCGCGTTAGCGCAAAGTGCGAAGCGGTTTTCCGTAAAGATCATGCGCGAACATAACCTAGAGCGCGATCCATCCTGCTTAGACGGTGAGGATTTCTTTTTCCTTGGCGGCCAGCAACTGGTCGATCTCGGAGATCGTGCCGTCGGTCGCCTTCTGCACCTCGTCGGCGTGGCGCTTCTGATCGTCCTCGGACATCTCGTGATTCTTCTCGAGCTTCTTGAGAACGTCGAGACCGTCGCGGCGGACGTGGCGCGCGGCGACCTTGGCGGCTTCCGCGTATTTGTGCGCGACCTTGACGAGCTCCTTGCGACGCTCCTCATTGAGTTCGGGGATGCGCAGGCGCAGAACCTGGCCTTCAGTCGCCGGCGACAGGCCGAGATTGGAATCGACGATCGCCTTCTCCACCGCCTTGACCATCGACTTGTCCCAGACCTGCACCGAAATCAGGCGCGGCTCCGGCACGCTGACGGTGGCGAGCTGGTTCAGCGGCATGTGGCTGCCATAGGCGTCGACCTGCACCGGATCGAGCATCGAGGCGGAGGCGCGACCGGTGCGCAGGCCGCCAAGCTCGTGCTTGAGCGACTGGATCGCGCCCTGCATGCGGCGCTTGACTTCGTTGAGATCGAAATTGTCCGTGGCCATCCCGTTTCTCCTTCAAAATCCCGGCGACCTCTCCGCACCTTCTCTCAGGGTGCAACGACAAGCCGTCAGCCGGCGACAATGGTTCCGTGGCCGCCGCCACGCAGTACAGCGCCGATCGAGCCCGGCTCCGCGATCGAGAACACGATGATAGGCAGCGACGTCTCGCGGGCAAGCGCGAAGGCGGTCGCATCCATCACCTTGTAGCCGCCCTCGATCGCCTGCGAATGCGTCAGACGGTCGAATCGCGTCGCCGTCGGGTCTTTCTTCGGGTCGGCCGAGTAGACACCGTCGACATTGGTCGCCTTCAGAACCGCCTGGGCGCCGATCTCGGCTGCGCGCAGCACCGCGGTCGTGTCCGTGGTGAAGAACGGATTACCGGTTCCGCCGCCGAGCAGCACGATCCGGCCCTCGGCGAGGTATTTATGTGCCGCGGTGCGGGTGAACAGCTCGGAAATCTCGGGCATGACGAAGGCCGACAGCGTGCGCGCAGGCGTGCCCTTGCGCTCGATCGTGGCCTCGAGCGCGAGGCAGTTCATCATCGTCGCGAGCATGCCCATGGTGTCACCGGTCGGGCGCGACACGCCGCGCGAGGAGACCTCGACGCCGCGAAAGAGATTGCCCCCGCCGATGACGACGGCGACTTCGGTGCCGAGGTGGCGAGCGGCGATCAGATCGTCGGCGACCCGGTCGATGGTCGGTTGATCGATGCCAAAACCCTGCGGTCCCGCGAGATATTCGCCGGACAGCTTGATCACGACGCGACGATAGACCGGATCAGTCATGAGCACTTTCCTTGTCCGGGCGCCGCTTCCGGCGGCACGCCGGAAGGAACGTTCCGGCGCTTACTTCTTGCCGCTGGCCGCCGCGACCTCGGCCGCGAAGTCGCTTTCCTGCTTCTCGATTCCCTCACCGAGAGCATAGCGCACAAAGCCCGCGATTTTCACCGCGCCGCCGACCTTGCCTTCGGCTTCCTTCACCGCCTGCGCCACCGACTTCCCGGTGTCGTGGATGAAGGCCTGCTCGAGCAGGCAAACTTCCTTGTAATAGGTCTTCAGGCCGGACTCGACGATCTTCTCGATCACGTTCTCGGGCTTGCCCTGCTGGCGATATTTGTCGGCGAGCACGTCCTTCTCGCGCTTGACGACCGCCGGATCGAGACCGGACGGATCCAGCGCCAGGGGGTTGGCGGCCGCGACATGCATCGCGATCTGGCGGCCAAGCGTTGCGAGCTCGTCGGCCTTGCCGGGGGATTCCAGTGCCACGATCACGCCCATCTTGCCGGCGCCCTCGACCACCGCGCCATGGACGTAGCTCGACACCACGCCCTGGCTGACCTCGAGCGAAGCTGCGCGGCGCAGCGTCATGTTCTCGCCGATGGTGGCGATTGCGTCATTGATCGCAGTTTCGATCGTGACGTCGCCGACCTTGGCGGCCTTGATCTTGTCGACATCGGCGCCGGTGTTGAATGCGACCTGGGCGATCATCTTGACGAGGCCCTGGAACTGGCCGTTGCGCGCGACGAAGTCAGTCTCGGAATTGACTTCGACCACGACGCCCTTGTTGCCCTTGGTGAGCGCGCCGATCAGACCCTCGGCGGCGACGCGGCCCGACTTCTTGGCGGCCTTCGACAGGCCCTTCTTGCGCAGCCAATCCTGCGCCGCTTCCATGTTGCCGTCGTTTTCGGTCAGCGCGGCCTTGCAGTCCATCATGCCTGCGCCGGTCGACTCGCGCAGGTCCTTGACCATCGCAGCTGTGATCGTTGCCATCGTTCAAAATCCTTTTTGCCTGCCGGTTTGCCGCGGCGCGGCCAGATCGCCTCGCCGCGGTCCATCTCAGGAATTCGCGTCAACTGAAATGGTGGCCGGAGCTTGTCCGGCCAACCCATCGCTCTTTTTGACTATTCCGCTTCCGCGGTCAGCGCCTTGGCCTTGGCCACCCAGGCGTCCGCGCGGCTCGGCAGGCCGACTTCTTCGCCGATCTTGTGCGCGGTATCGTGATCGAGCTCAGCCAGCTGCCAGAAGTGGAAGATGCCGAGATCGTTGAACTTCTTCTCGATCGCGCCCGACACGCCCGGGAGCTTCTTGAGGTCGTCGGACGTGCCGCGCGGGCCGGCAAGGCCTTGGAAGCCGCTCGTGGCGGGCAGCTCTTCTGCGACCGGCCGAACCGAAGCACCGACGTCGATTCCGGAATCGCCTTGGGCGCGTGAAATGCCGTCAATCGCTGCGCGCGCGATCAGATCGCAATAGAGCGCAATCGCGCGGCCGGCGTCGTCATTTCCTGGCACCACATAAGTGATGCCCTTCGGATCCGAATTGGTGTCGACGATCGCCGCGACCGGAATGTTGAGCCGCTGGGCTTCCTGGATCGCGATGTCTTCCTTGTTGGTGTCGATCACGAAGATCAGGTCGGGCAGACCGCCCATGTCCTTGATGCCGCCGAGCGAGCGGTCGAGCTTGTCGCGCTCGCGCTGAAGGGTCAGGCGCTCCTTCTTGGTGTAGGAGGAGGCATCGCCGCCGGCGAGCACGTCGTCGAGATGACGCAGGCGCTTGATCGAGCCCGAGATCGTCTTCCAGTTGGTCAGCGTGCCGCCGAGCCAGCGCGAATTGACGAAGTACTGAGCGCAGCGCTTGGCCGCGTCGGCAACGCCGTCCTGCGCCTGGCGCTTGGTGCCGACGAACAGGATGCGGCCGCCCTTGGCGACGGTGTCGCTGACCGCCTGCAAGGCGTTGTGCAGCAACGGCACGGTCTGCGCGAGGTCGACGATGTGGATGTTGTTGCGGGCGCCGAAAATGAACGGCGCCATTTTCGGATTCCAGCGGTGAGACTGGTGACCAAAGTGCACGCCGGCTTCGAGGAGCTGACGCATAGTGAAATCGGGTAGTGCCATCGTTCTAATTCTCCGGTTGGTTCCTCCGGAAGCGTGTGAGCAGGACAGAGCGTTGTCGCCCCGGCTGCCACCGGACGGCCTTGTGAGCCATGCTTCCGTGTGAGATGGCGCGGTGTATAGCGCGATTTCGGCCAGAAGCAAGGAAATAAGGGCCTTTCGGGGCGGCTTTCGCCCGCAAGAGGCCCCCTTCCGTAAAGATCGCTCCGGCCTAGCCCCTGCCTAGCATCTGGGCTGGTTCGGCGGGCACTTCTTTGCCGCCGGCGGCGGAGCCGGAGGACGCGGTGGAGGTGCTGCCGGGCGCGGCGGCGGCGGTGGCGCGACGGCCATCCGGGGCGGCGGAGGTGGCGCCGGCCGGGCGACCGGCGGCGCGGGCCGCGCCATTGGCGGCGGCGCCGGTCGAGCAACCGCCACGGGTGGAGCCGCCCGTGGCGGTGGCGGCGGCGCAACACGCGGCGGAGGCGGAGGCGCCGGCCGCGCCACGGCCTGAGGCCGCGGTGGTGGCGCCGACGGCCGGGCAGCCTGGGCGGGAGCTGCGGTCGGCTGATGCTGCGGCCTGATCGGCTCCCGCGCCGCCGAGGGCGGCGGCGTGACCGGTCGTCCAACTGCGCCAGGAGGCGTGCGGGCAGCAGGCGGCGAACCAGCCGGCTCGCGGGTCGCGGACTTGCCATGGTCCCCAGGCCCGGTCCCGGTCCCGGGCGGGGCCTGGGCCACCGGCGGCTTCGGCGGTTGGCCGGGCACAGCGGCCGGGTTTGTCGCCGTGGGCGCAGTCGCCGGCGCGGCGGCGGTCGGCGCACCGGGATGACCCGGCGGCGTGGTGCCGGGAGCAGCAGTCGTCGGCGCTCCCGCAGGCCCTCCCGGATGGGTCGGCGGCGGTGTGCCGGGAGCAGTGGCCGTGGGCAGCCCGGGTCTGCCGCCCGGCAGTGGCCCGGCTCCCGCTGGCGGTACAGGTGGACCGCCATGGGTGCCGGGAACCGGCAGGGTGTTGGCTTGGGGCAGCTTGGCCGGTGGCGTGGCAAGCGGACTGGCAGGTGGAGTCGTAGGTGGCGTACCGGTCGGTGCGGCATTGGCCGGCCTGGCCGGAGGCATTCCTGGCCTCGCCGTCCGCTGCATCGTCGCGCTCGGCGGCATCGGCGCCTTGCCCTGCTGAATCAGGGCGGCGCGCTGCACGACCGCCTGCGGCATGGCGGGACCAGCCGGATTGGTGCGCCCGGCAATGGCTGGCGCGAGATTGCCCGCTCCGGCACCCGCACCCGCCGGCGGTGCCGGCGGCTGGTTGATCACCGTGTTGATGACCGTCCTGTTATGGATGTTCTGATAGATGATGTTGTTCGGGGGCGGTGCGACATAGACCGGCGGCCTGACGAACACAGGAATTGGCACGAACATCGGCTGCGGCAGCACGAACAGGCCGACCACCGGCATCGGCGGCGACAGCACGACGAAATCCGGCGGCGGCGGTGGCAGATAATAGACCGGCGGCGGCGGTGGCGGCGCAAAGCCAAAATCCGGATCGCTGAAATACAGCACGGGACGCTCGACATAGACCACCTCCTCCGGCGGCGGTGGCGGCACGTCGTAGTCGATCATCGCGAAGCTCGGCGGCGGCTCGGCCGGCGCGGTGAGAATCGCCAAGCGCCGGCGCGCATCCGCCGCATGCGGACCGCGCGGATAGCGACGCAGATACGACCAATAGGCCTCCGGCGTGTCGGTCCGATAGGTCCGCCGCCAGGTGATGGCCTCGCGGCGCGCCGCGACGATCACCATCACGCGCTTCGACAGCGGGTCGCCGGGATAGGCGGAGAGAAACTCTTCGTAGGCCGGCAGCGTGTCGCGCGTGAGCGCGGCGGCATAGGCATCCTACACGCCGAGATCGCGGATCGGCTTGTTGCGCATCGCGGCGACTTGGTCGGGTGCGGCCTCAGGCGGCGGCGCGTCAGGTCCGCGCTCGAAGAACGAGAATTGCGCCGATATCTTCTGCTCGTTCCAGGGCACTTGCGCGCCCTTGCTGGCCTCGTTGACGCGCAGGCGAACGCGGTCGAACACCTCAGGCAGCGGTAGGCCGCCGGTGCGGATCATCTCCGCCAGCGACTGCGCATAGATGCCGTAAGGTCCAGGCTCCTCGGGCGCCACCGTGCCGGGCGCGGCGTTGAACGCAATCAGCATGTTGGCGTCGGGCTCGACCAGCGCAAGTCCGCTCGCGATCTGCTGGCCGCCCTCCACGAAGGGCTGCGCCCGCGCAGCGTCGAGCACGACGATGTTGGCCTTGAGCGGAACGGAGGCGAGCTGGCGGAGATAGTCGCCGATGCGCAGGCCTTCGGTCGGAATGTCGGTGTCGCGGGTGATGTTGGAATCGACCGGGATGAAGTAGTTCTCACCGGCAAGTTGCACGCCATAGCCGGCGAGGTAGACCATCGCGACGGTGCCCGGTCCGGAGGCCTGCGCCTTCTGGATGAAATCGCGAAAGCTCTTGCGCAGCGTGTCGCCGTCGAGATCGCGGGCGCCGACGACGTCGAAGCCCGCCGCCTGCAGCGTCTGCGCGATCAGGCCGGCATCGTTTGCCGTCGTCGCCAGCGGCGACTTGGCATAGGCGCCGTTGCCGACCACGAGCGCCATACGCTTTTCCTGCTGCTGTGCACGCGCCGGATCCGGCGCGCCCGCGGCAAGGACCGCGATTGGCAGGAGAAGGCAAATGAAGGCTCGGAGCGTCCCACGCATGACTTGCTTGCCCGTTTTTGTTGTTGAGATGCCGCCACGCATCAGACGCGTGGCGAGCTGAATGACACTTGAACGAAAGGCTTCCAAATAACGAAGGCTTGGATTGAGGCGGCGGCATGGCGCCCGGCACCAACGCCAGGGCGCCTGCGTCAGCCTCGCGACAACGAACCGGCGCGAGCCGGTTCGTCTCGTCAGACCTGCGCGATCAGGTCGACCGTTCCCGTCGTGAGCCGATAGATGCCGCCGACGACCTTCAGCTTGCCCTGCTCCACGGCCGCATTGAGGATCGGCGCTGCCGACTTCAGCTTCGCGACGTTGTCGATGACGTTCTGCCGGATCGCCTTGTCGAGGACGTCCCCACCCTGCTGCATCGCAGCCTTCGCTGCAGGCGTGATCGCATCGACCAGCGATGGAATATGGCCCGGCGGCGGCTTGTTGTCCTTGATCGCCTTCAGCGTCGCATCGACCGCGCCGCAAGCGTCATGGCCGAGCACGAGGATCAGCGGCGCATTCAGCACGGCCACCGCGTATTCCATGCTGGCGATGGTTTCGGTGCCGGCAAAATTTCCGGCGACGCGGCAAACGAACAGATCGCCGCGGCCAGTGTCGAAGGCATATTCCGGCGCGATGCGCGAATCGGCACAGCTCAGTACGGCCGCGAACGGATTCTGTCCGCCGACCAACGCCTCGCGCTCGTGCTTGAAATCGTGCCGCCGCGACACGCCGTCGACATAGCGGGCATTGCCTTCCGTCAGGCGCTTCAATGATGCGTCGGGCGACAGCACGTTCTGCGGCTTGGGCGGCGCCTTGGTCTCTTTGGCGAAGGCTCTGCCGGTCAGGGCGAGGCCGAGCGCCGAGGCACCCAACAACATCGCGGATCGTCGCGACGGCGCGATCCTCTCATGTGGGGATTCATAGCACTTGTCGCACATGTCACGTTCCCTCCCGGCGCGATGGACGAACGGCCTCACGGCGATCATAGCCGCAACGCTGTGACGACACCACAAATGACGGTGCGGGCGGAGCTCGAATTTCGCGCGGAGGCTATTCTGCCAACCGAAGCTCTGCGATCGTCGTCCTGGCGGCCGATTCATCCAAGGGCAGGAAATCCAGCGGCCCCTGATTTTTATAGCCGGACGTCATCGCAAGGGTGAGACCCCAGCCCAGCACCCCCGTGCTCGCATTCGCGATCATGGCGCTCTTGCTGAAGCGCGCTACGAAGAACACGGTCTGGCCGGACTGAGCCGAAAAGTCCACGCGCGTGACGCCGAGCGCCGCCTCCTCTGCTACGAACTGGTGCTGGCCTGCCGGGCGATCGACATAGACATATGTCCCGGTCTTCAGGCCCTTGATCGGCGTACCGTCGAGGGAAAATTCCCAGTCCGGATCGCCGATGCCGCCGAAGCCCTTCTCGCGAAACACGACGACACGGGCCTGCCCGGCTTTCGGCGGACCCAGCTTTCGTACCGTCTCCGAATATCCAAGCCCGCTCCTCGCCGTCTCACAGCCGCACAGCAGTGCCGCAGCCACGAGCAATACCAGCCCACGCAATAGCATCACGCCCCCAAATTTTCCCCGAGTGCATGCTAACCGAAAACAGCGAAAGGTTGCAACAGGGCCGCCGCATGTCCCGCGCAAGACATACAGCCGCCTGCAACACCGTGCGCGTTGCTAGAGCTGCTGCACGTCCACCACACCGGCGACCGCCTTGATGGCGCCGGCGATCTGCGGCGAGACCTTGAAGCGGCCGGGCAGCTTCATCTCGACCTCGGTTTCGAGGTCGAGCATCATGACCAGCGAGACCTCGCCGTCGCCGTTGGAGCGGGGCGCGATGCCCGGACTGCCGACCTTCGGCGCGGCGCCGTTCGCCATGTCGGGGCCGGCGAGACGCTTGGCGATCGATTCCAGCGGCTTGGTGTCGCGCACGAAGATGCGCAGGCCCTTCTGCGTCTTGGCCGCGGCCTCGTCCAGCGGCTCGGCGTGCAGCACGCGCGCGCGGACGTCCTCGCCCTGGAGCTCGGCGCCGAGCTGGAGCAGCACCGCGGCGCCCGGTTCCAGGACGTCGCGATATTGCGCGAGGCCTTCGGAGAACAGCACCGCCTCAAAGTGACCCGTGGGATCAGAGAGCCCCATGATGCCCATCTTGTTGCCGGTCTTGGTCCGCCGCTCCATGCGCGACACCACGGTGGCCGCGACCTTGCCGGCGGTGGCGCCGGTCTTCACCGCGCGGGAGAACTCGGCCCAGGACTGCACGCGCAGCCGCTTCAGCACGGTGGCGTAATCGTCGAGCGGATGTCCCGACAGGAAGAAGCCGATCGCGTCATATTCGCGGCGCAGCCGCTCGGCCGGCAGCCAGGGCTCGATCTGCGGCAGCATGATGGTCGGCGCGTCGGCCGAGCTGCCGAACATGTCGTTCTGGCCAATGGTTGCAGCTTCGTTCGCCCGCTGGCACGCGGCGAGAATCGAGTCGGCGCCGGCGAAGACCCGCGCCCTGTTCGGCTCCAGCGTGTCGAAGGCGCCCGCGGCGGCGAGGCTTTCGATGATGCGCTTGTTGATCGCGCGCGGCGACACCCGCGCGGCAAAGTCGGCGAGCGAGGTGAACAAGCCGTTTTTGGTCCGCTCCGCGATGATCTGCTCGACGGCCGCAATACCGACGCCCTTCAGCGCCGCGAGCGCGTAGTAGATGGTCTTGTCGCCGACCTCGAAAGTCGCGCCGGAACGGTTGACATTGGGCGGCTCGACCTTGATGCCGAGGCGCTGCGCCTCGGCGCGGAATTCGGACAGCTTGTCGGTATTGTTGAGATCAAGCGTCATCGACGCGGCGATGAACTCCACCGGGTAATGCGCCTTCATGTAGGCGGTGTGGTAGGACACCAGCGCATAGGCCGCCGCGTGGCTCTTGTTGAAGCCGTAGTCGGCGAATTTCGCCAGCAGCTCGAAGATGGTATCGGCCTGCCCCTTCGGCACGCCGTTCTTCACTGCGCCTGCGACGAAGATCTCGCGCTGCTTCTCCATCTCGGCGCGGATCTTCTTGCCCATGGCGCGGCGCAGCAGGTCGGCGTCGCCAAGCGAATAGCCCGACATCACCTGCGCGATCTGCATCACCTGTTCCTGGTAGATGATGACGCCGAAGGTCTCCTTGAGAATCGGCTCCAGCACGGGGTGGAGATATTCCGGCTCCTCGTCGCCGTGCTTGCGCGCGCAATAGGTCGGGATGTTCGCCATCGGACCCGGTCGATAGAGCGCGACCAGCGCGATGATGTCCTCGAAACGGTCGGGGCGCATGTCGACCAGCGCGCGCCGCATGCCCTGGCTTTCAACCTGGAACACGCCGACCACCTCGCCGCGCGCCAGCATCTGGTAGCTTTCGGCATCGTCGATCGGCAGCGTCGCGAGATCGACGTGGATGTTGCGCGGCTTGAGCAGTTTGCACGCGACGTCGAGTACGGTCAGCGTTTTCAGGCCGAGGAAGTCGAACTTCACGAGGCCCGCGGGCTCGACCCATTTCATGTTGAACTGGGTCACCGGCATGTCGGATTTGGGATCGCGATACATCGGCACGAGTTCGCTCAGCGGCCGATCGCCGATCACGATGCCGGCCGCATGCGTCGAGGCGTGACGGGTCAGGCCTTCGAGGCGCTGCGCGATGTCGAAGGCGCGCGCCACCACCGGATCCTCGTCGCGGAACGCCTGGAGTTTTGGCTCGCTCTCGATCGCGGCGGCCAGCGTCACCGGCGCGGCCGGATTCTGCGGCACGAGTTTTGTGAGCTTGTCGACCTGGCCATAGGGCATCTGCAGCACGCGGCCGACGTCGCGCAGCACGCCGCGCGCCTGCAGCGTCCCGAAGGTGATGATCTGCGCGACCTGGTCGCGACCGTAGCGCTCCTGGACGTACCTGATCACCTCGCCGCGGCGATCCTGGCAGAAGTCGATGTCGAAGTCCGGCATCGAGACGCGTTCCGGATTGAGGAAGCGCTCGAACAGCAGGCCGAACTTGATCGGGTCGAGGTCGGTGATGGTCAGCGCCCACGCCACCAGCGAGCCCGCGCCGGAGCCGCGGCCCGGCCCGACCGGGATGCCCTGGCCCTTCGCCCATTTGATGAAGTCGGAGACGATCAGGAAGTAGCCCGCGTATTTCATGCGCATGATGACGTCGAGCTCGAACGCAAGCCGCGCGTTGTAATCTTCTTCCGTCGTGCCTTGCGACAGCCCGTGTACGCGCAGGCGGTTGGCGAGCCCCTCCTCCGCCTGCCGCTTCAATTCGGCCGCCTCGACGGAAGCGGCATCGGAGCTTGCGGCAGCGCCGACCGTGAAGAACGGCAGGATCGGCTTGCGCGTCATCGGCCGGAACGAGCAGCGCTCGGCGATCTCGACCGTCGAGGCCAGCGCCTCCGGAATGTCGGCGAACAGCACCGCCATCTCGGCGCGGGTCTTGAAGCGGTGATCGGGCGTGAGCTGCTCGCGCTCGGTCTCCGCGATCAGCCGCCCGCCGGCGATGCAGAGCAGCGCGTCATGGGCTTCATAATCGTCGGTCGTGGCGAAATACGGCTCGTTGGTCGCAACCAGCGGCAGGCCCTTGGTGTAGGCGATGTCAATCAGGCTGCTTTCGACCCGCCGCTCCTTCTCGATGTTGTGGCGCTGCAATTCGATGTAGAGACGGTCTCCGAACAGGCTGGCCAGACGCTCGCAGCGCGCCGCCGCGAGCTCGGTATAACCGCCGGCAAGCGCCAGCGAGATCGGTCCGTCCGGACCGCCCGTCAGCGCGATCAGGCCTTCGGTCTCGCCTTCGAGCCAGTCGAACTTGATGTGGGGAGCATGAGTGTCGGGCGTCTCCAGGAACGCGCGCGAGTTCAGCCGCATCAGGCTGCGATAGCCGCGCTCCTGCGCGGCCAGCAGCACCACGCGCGAGGGCAGCAGCACGTTGCGCGCATTGGGATCCTGGTCGCCGAACTCGATCGCGATCTCGCAGCCCACGATCGGCTGGATACCGGAGCCCGCCATCTTGTCGGAGAACTCCAGCGCACCGAACATGTTGTCGGTGTCGGTCAACGCCAGCGCCGGCTGATGGTCTTTCTTCGCTAGCTCGGCGAGCTTGGCGATCTTGATCGAGCCCTTGAGCAGCGAATAGGCCGAGTGAACGTGAAGGTGGACAAATCCGGCGCTCGGCATGGTCGCGTGACGGCCTCTTGCAGATGAGATGGAGCGGTCACCGGCACCGGAGGCATCCTGCACTCGCCCGGCCGACTCGCCTCATAATGGTGGGGCGTCATGGTGCCAGAGTCCACGCCGGAGCGGCCGATCGGCCGCGTCGTCCTGCTTTTCCCCAACCTAGGCCCGCGCCTAGAGCTGCGGGAGCACCTGGGCCCAGATCGCAATCATCCCGACAAACAGCGCGATCGACGCCAACGCGGCGGCCTCTTCAACGAAAATCCTGAACATGGCTTACTCCATGGTGAGAACGTATGAAGAACATTGTTCTCATTTCGTTCTCAGGAGTCAAGCCATCTCGACCATCTCCAAACAGAATGGTTAACCCGCTGAATTTAAGCAACAAAAAAGCCCCGGCCGATGGCCGGGGCTTTCGCCAACCGCTCGAAGTCGAGCGATCGATAGCAGTCTTTTACTCAGTAACGGCCGAGGCTCGGGCCGCCGAACTTGTAGTTCAAGCGAACGAGGCCCATGTCGACGTCCTGGCGGATGCGATCGGTGCCAACCAGGCCTGCGAACGTGACGTTCTTGTCCTGCAGGAAGATGTGGTTGTACTCGACGCCAACCGACCAGTTCGGGGCGAAACCGTACTCGAGGCCGGCACCGATCGTGCCACCCCAACGGGTCTGATCGTTCGAGGACAGCAGCGCGCCGCCAAGGGTCGAGACTTCATACTTGCTGCCGGCGACAGCCGCACCGCCCTTGGCGTAAAGGAGGACGTTGTTCCAGGCGTAGCCGATCTGACCGGTGATCAGACCGAACGAGTCGATCTTGGAGCGGTTGCGCGTCGCGAACAGCGCGCTGACGTTGTCGCCCGAGAAGTCAGCCCAGTTGCCCTGACCTTCGATACCGAACACCCACTGGCCCGACTGCATGCGGTAGCCGATCTGGCCGCCGACCGTGCCGCCGGTCGCATCGTGCGAACCCTCGCGGCCACCGCCGACGAGATCCCAAGTCGAATGGGCGGAACCGCCGCCGCCGTTGACGCCGATGTAGAAGCCGCTCCAGTCGTAGATCGCGGCGACCATCGCCGGCGCCTTGGTGTAAGGCCGCGCAGCGAGGTCAGCAGCCACCGCCGGTGCGGTCGCGCCGAGCGCGACAAGGCTCACAGCAGCAAGCAACAGATTCTTGTTCATTTGATTCCCGTTCCAGTTTCGTCGTTAGGCCCCCGGGCCGTAGCGTCGTCATAGCAGCGCTCGACAGAATTGCTGTAACCTCGACGCCACAGTTCGCGCCAAAGGATCGCGCTTCATTAATGAAGATTTACCAGCGCGCGCGGGAAACCCTTTGAAACAAGAGTTTTCATGAGTTCCATTGTCCACTACACGACATACGCAGCATGCGCGCGTAACAACGTCGCGCGCACGTTCGCGTGATTGGAGAATCGAATGCGCAGACGAATTGCTCTCCCCATTGTCGCCACATTTTCGCTCGCCCTCGCCACATTTGGTTTCACGCTTAGCGCAAGCGTGCCTGCGCGCGCGTTCGGGACCCACCATGCCTTCTGCCTCACCGGCGATGAATGGCCGGGGCTGAGCAATTGCACGTTCGACACTTACGCGCAGTGCCAGGCGAGTTCGTCGGGCCGCGCCCTCACCTGCATCGCGAACCCGTATTTCGCAGGCCAGAGCGACGATCCCTACGCGTATCAGAACAGGCCGCGCGCGCAGGTGCCGGGTTATTCGCCCGGTTACTATTTGCCGCGCTGAGATGCGTCGCGCTCGCTTCGCGCTCCTCGCGATCGGCCTGCTGCTCGCCGGCGCGCCTGCGCACGCGCAGACCTACGATCCGAGCTATCCGGTCTGCATGCAGATCTACGGTCCCGTCGGCTATTTCGATTGCCGCTACACCTCTCTCAAGCAGTGCAGATTTTTAGCCCTCGGTCGGTCAGCGACGTGCGTGGCGAACCCGTATTTTGCGCAGAAGAAGCCCCCTCGCCACTCGCGGCGCGTCAATTAAATCGGGACTTTGATATGCGGCCCGCCTTGCGTTGAGCTTCCGACGCCACGCTCGGCAATCTGGTCGGCGAGACCGGCGCCGCCGCTGGCTCTGGATGATCGAACCCGTTCGGATGCTGCCCGAGATCCGGTGGCTTGAGGACGCCTCCTTAACCAGCCATGGTAACGATCAACGGTCCGCTTCGCGTGGCGATCACGGTGTGCTCGTATTGAACGGTCGGCGCCTCGGGGCTGCTGTAGAGCGTCCATGGATCATCGCCATCCTCTGCCCATTCCGCGCCAAGGGACAGGAACGGCTCGACGGTGAACACGAGGCCTTCGCTCATGATGCGGCGTTCGGAGCGGTCGGGCCACGTTGCGATCTCCGTCGGCTCCTCGTGGAGCGACAGGCCGACGCCGTGACTGGCAAGGTTCCTGACCAGGCTGTAACCGTTCTTCCGCGCAAAGGTCCCGATGGCCTGACCGATACCGGCAATCGGTTTGCCGGCTCCGACCTGCTGCAGGCCCGCCCACATCGCCCGCCGGCCGTCCCTGCAAAGACGTTCGACCGCGCGGGTTGCGGGTGGAACGGCGAATGAGGCTCCCGTATCCGCAAAGAAGCCGTTCTTCTCAGCTGACACGTCGATGTTCACGAGGTCCCCGCGCGCGATCCGCCGATCGCCGGGGATGCCATGAGCGATCTCCTCGTTCACGCTGATGCAGGTTGCGCCCGGAAAGTCGTAGGCCAGCTCCGGAGCCGAACGTGCACCGGCGGCCTCCAGCAGCGTTCGCCCGATCTGGTCGAGCTCGGAGGTGGACATGCCCGGCTCGAGCGCCTTTCCCATTGCCTCCAGGGTATTGGCGACAATGCGCCCGATCTCCTTCAGGCGCGCGAGGTCGTTGTCATCCGAGATTGTCATGTCATGCTCTTCCGAAAGCCGGGACATAGCCCTTGTGAAGGCAGCTTGCAAACGGAAGAGATCGTTTCCAAAACGCGTTCAGATCTCGTCGAGCAAGGTGCGGACTTTGGCAGCCAGGTCTTCGACAGCGAAGGGCTTGGGAAGCAGATGCTTGCCGGCATCGAGCACGCCATTGTGAACGATTGCATTGCGCGTGTAGCCGGTGGTGAACAGCACTTTCAGCGCCGGGTATCGTTTCGACAGCTCGGCCGCCAGCTCGGCGCCGGTCATGTCGGGCATGACGACATCCGTGAACAGCAGATCTGGAACGAAACCATTTTCGATCGTCCTGATCGCCTCTTTGGCGCTGGCTGCCTCGATGACGTTGTAGCCAAGTTCGCGCAGGCTTTCGGACGAAATGTTGCGGACGCGCTCGTCGTCTTCCACGACGAGAATGGTTTCGTTCTGATGGCTTGCACCGGGGGGTATTTCTTCCTGTGACAGAGCTGAGCCCGCCTCCTCGCCGGCGAAGCGTGGAAGGTAGATCTTCACGGTCGTGCCAACATCGACTTCCGAGTAAATTTTGACATGGCCGCCCGACTGCCGCACGAAACCGTAGACCTGACTGAGGCCGAGACCGGTGCCCCTGCCCACGACCTTGGTCGTGAAAAACGGATCGAACACCTTGCCCAGCACGTCGGCCGGAATTCCCGTGCCGTTGTCCGTCACGGCCACGAGAACGTACTGCCCGGGTGCGAGTGCATACTCGCGAGCATATTTTCGGTCTATCGAGACGTTGCTGGTTTCTACTGTCAGCCTGCCGCCCTTCGGCATGGCATCGCGCGCATTGACCGCGAGGTTGATCATCGCGCTTTCCAGCTGGGCCGGGTCTGCCTTGACCCGCCAGAGGCCAGCCGCCAGCACCGTCTCGAGGCGGATCAGCTCGCCCAGCGAGCGCTCGAGCAACTCGCTCATCCCGCCGACCATCTTGTTGATGTCCACGACCTCAGGCGCGAGCGGCTGTTGGCGCGAGAACGCGAGCAGCCTCTGCGTCAACGTGGCTGCGCGATTTGCACCGTCGATGGCGCCCTCGATGAAGCGGTCTATGCTGACCTCTCCCCTGCCGAGCCGCCGCTTGGCAAGATTCAGGCTGCCGAGAATCACGGCCAGCATATTGTTGAAGTCGTGGGCAATGCCGCCGGTCAACTGCCCGACGGCTTCCATCTTCTGGGATTGCCGCAATTGCTCTTCGGCCTTCATGCGCTCGGCAATTTCGTCGGCAACACGTTGCTCCAATCCGGCATTGAGCGCCTCGAGCCGGGTCAAGAGCTGGGCGTTGTCGATAGCGGTGGCGGCATGGCCCGCAATACCAAGCAACGCGGACTCATGCTCGGCTTGGAATTTACCCGTCTCGGCGTGACCGAAGAAAAGTCCGCCGAAAACTTCGCCGGTGCGCGAGATCACAGGGACCGCCAGGTAGGATCGGACCGGAAGATGGCCCTCGGGCATGCCTTTCCGCGGCGCGTTCTTGCCATAGCGGGGGTCGCGCAGGATATCGTCGGACCTCACCACGCCGGAGCCCTCGAAGGTCGGGCCAAAGACGGCTGTGTTACGCGGCATCGGAAAGTTTTCAAACGCGGATCGCGGCGCACCAGACAGCGAATACAGCATGTAGCTGCCGCCATCCGGCGCCAGAACGTTGTAGAAAAAGGCGCCGAATTGAGCACCGGTGAGTCCGACGCCGGCATCCGTCACGATCTGGACGATCTTGTCGAGGTCGCGTTCGCGAGAGACCGAGGCCCCGGTATCATTGAGTATTCTGAGATGACGCTCGGTTTTCTTTTGCGCGGTGATATCCAGAACCGTTCCGATGAACCGAACAGCTTGGCCGTTGGCAAAGATGGCTTGACCGGTCGCGGCGATCCAGCGTTCGACCCCATCCTCGATGCCAATGGTCCGGTATTCCATGTTGTAGTTTGCCGGCGCGTGCGGCGTCAGCGCCGCGGAGACGGCCTCGTGGGCGCGCTGCCTGTCCTCGGGATGAAGGCCCTTCAGGAACGCCCCTTCATAGCTGACTTCGGCGTCGGGCGATAAACCGAACACCTCCTTGCAGCGGCTATCCCATCGAAGGACGTTGTTGACCGGGTCGTAGTCCCAGGTGCCGATACCAGCCGCCTTGTTTGCAAGCGTCAGTCGTTCGGCGGCCTCCCGCGCCGCCTGTTCCGATCGGACGCGCTCGATGTGGGCCCACGATCGCTCGGTCACTTCGGTGAGCAAGGCGAGTTCGCGCGGCGTCCACTGGTGCGGGCCCCGGTGATGGATCGCCATCAAGGCGGTGAGTTGCCCTTCTTTGACCAAGGGCATGCAAATCGTCGAACCGATCCCGATGTTCTGGAAAGTGGCGGCTTCCTCAGGCGCAAGCTCCTTCAAATTGTCATTGATGATCAGGGGCCTGCCGGCGCCGAGCTCTCGCACCGCCTTCTTCCCGAAGTCAGCTAGGCTGTAGTGACCAAGGATATGCACCGCGCCCGGCGCCGCCCAATCCCCGCGTATGGTGAAGCCGTCCTGGTCGGGATCCATATCGGCATAGGCACAGCTCGATACCTCGAGATGCTCGCCAAGCATCCTGGTCGTCACCGCCATCACGCCGTCGGCATCGCGGGTCCTGGCCGTCTCCTTGTTGAGTGCGTCCAGGAAAAGCAGCCGGGCTTCGTTCTCCCGCACAGCCGTCTCCGCACGCCGGCGCTCGACGGCCGTGCGCGTACGCTCGGCAACATCGCGAATGAGCTCCAGCTCTTCGGGGCTCCATTCGCGCGGCCCGGCATTATTCAAATACAGCAGCGCCACGACCCCATCGGGCTCCGAGATCGGCATGTTGACGAGCGCGCGCGCAGAGATCGCCTCGAGAGCCTCGGCACGATCGCCGACGCGAGGGTCTTTTTCCGCATCGGCACAGATGACGGTCTCGCCCCGCTTGAGATCTTCGATGTAGCTGCCATAGTCGCGGAAGCGCAGCACGCCTGCGAGGCTCAGGATGCCCGGTGCGTTCCAGTCGCGGACAATGGTGATGGTCTCGGCTGAGGTGTCGACCGTGCCATAGCCCGCCCGGCTGACGTTGAGGCTGCGGCCGAGCAGCTCCGCCGCGGCATAGGCGAGATCGTCGGGATTGCTGATCTCTCGGATGTAGTCGCCGAGTGTGGCTAAGACGGAATTGCGATCGGCCGAGCGGATCCCGGTCGCTGTCGTCATTGGTCTTCCCCTGCCACTTCCTAGCTCCACGAGGAGCTACTGCTTGATCGTCCCACTGCTGTTCGCTTCGACCGGTGAGCCCGCCTGACCCTTTGAGTGATGCAGCCGGGTCGCGCAAATTGTCTGCGCGATAACCGCATGATGGCGTTTAGGTTCCCGTCGTCACCGTCCCCTGGGAGACGCCGTTCTACCTGCGCCATTTGGCCTCCGAATGCCAATCCAGACGTCGGGGACAGACCCGCGCGAGCGCGCCACCGCAAGTTGTGGCAGCGCGGATCGTCGCGTAGCATCGGCGTCTGCTTTTCACCGCGCGTGGCCCCATCGTTTCATGCTCGCCCGTCGTCTGCTTGTCCTGGCCTTGCTATTGCTTCCCGGCGCATTGCATGCCGAAGGGACGCCGGCCGAGAAGGCTGGATTTGCGTCCAGGCTGACGATCTATCTTGCCAAGGGGCCACCCGACGCGTGCGGACCGGGCTGCGACCGGTGGATCGCCATCGAGGGCGATATCGACCAGGACGCCGCGCCGCGCATTCGCCGCTTCCTCGCCGGCGTCAAGGACACGCAGCGTCCGATCTACCTGTATTCACCGGGTGGAAACGTGGAGCAGTCCTATGTCATCGGGCGGTTGTTGCGCACCCGCGAGGCGGTCGCTCGGGTTGGCCGGACCATCGCGACGGCGTGCGCCGCGGGCACGCAGGTGGACGCCGCGTGCCTGAAAATCAAAAATACCGGCGGCGAGGTGGAAGCCGAACTCACCACTTACCATGCGATGTGCAACTCGGCCTGCGGCTACCTGTTTCTCGGAGCGACATCGCGCGAGGTCGCCCCCGACGCCGCGCTGGCGGTTCATAATTCCAGGCTGGTCCTTGCCTTTCACGGGCATCCGCCTCCGGCGGCGGTCGCGGAATACAGGCAGCGCCGGATGGCCAGGGCCGATCGCGATCGCGCTGCGTTCATCGCGGCGATGGGGATCAGCCGCGAGCTAGACGATCTGATCCGGACGGTGACGTTCGAAAACCTGCACCTGCTGACGCGCGCCGAGCTCTATCGTTTCGGCATCGACACGCGTTCGCTTGCCGAAACGGCGTGGAAACTGGAAAAGGAAGCGCGCCCCTTCGTCCGCAAGATCGCGATGCTGAAGGAGAACGGCGCTTCGTTCCGGCCTATGGAATGGCGTCTGTCTTGCGAAAGCGGAAAGCGCGTGCCGTTGACATTCGCGCGCGAGATCGACGAGACGGCCGTCGGCAAGACCACCATCCGGGTGACGGCGGACGCCGCTCCGGACAACGCGGCCGGAGGGTCTGCGTTGCGGACTGGAAAATACGAAGTCTGGCGCGGCAGCATCGATCCGGACATGCTCAAGGCGATACTGGCGTCCCGCTCCCTCCATGTCCGCGAAACCACGCTGTTACCCGACGACAAGGCGGACATCACGAAATTCGACATCGACTTGACGGGCCTGACGTCCGTGTGGCCGCAGCTTGCGGCGTCATGCGCGGCGGCGACGCCGGCTCCGAAGAGCCCGTGGCCGGCCACTCAGCAGCCGAACGCCAGCGTAACGCCCCCGGCCGCACCGTCGCCATGAGTCAACGTGGCGAAACTCGAACATCGCGCCGAAGGTCAGCTCCGCCAGGGAGTGTTGCGGATGCGCGTGCATGCGTTCGGCTTGTGAAATGTGGGGTCGTGATCTTCGATGTAATCGAAATTGACAGTCCCGAACGTGGTCTGCGGCTTCTTCAAGGCCGAGCAGGTTTGTACCTGAAGGAATTCGTTCTTGAAATCACCGCGCGGAAATGCGGTGGTCACCTGGTCGCGCTGCTCTGGCGAGTACTCGTCATAGCCAATCCCCACGACGTCGACCAACACACCCGCATTCGTGAGAGCGATTTCCGGCCGCATGTATTGTGGAATTCCGGGCGTCGTATGTAACGCGATCGCCTCCCAAACCAGATCGGCTTTTGGCTCGTCGATGCCGTGCCCCCTCAGAAATTCGCGGGCGGCATCGGCGCCATCAACTTCAAATCGCTTGGTCTGTGTATGGTAATGGTCGACAAGCCCGAGATCGTGGAACAGCGCCGCGATGTAGAGCAGCTCGGAATCGAATTTCAGATTTTGCCGATGTCCCTTGATCGCGCCGAACACAAAGACGCGGACCGAGTGGTTGAACAACATGTCGTTTTCGTACTGGCGCACCAGCTCGGCGGCCTCCCGTGCGATCTTGCTGTCGGGAATCTTCACGCCGGAAATTGCGATGGTCATTTCAAGCTCCTGCCTTGAATCGCCGATATCTCAGGACATGCCGTCGCAGTCGATGGCATGTGTTTACCCTCTTGCCGTCTGGCACCGGGGTCAGGCTGCCATCTCTTTCGCGGCCTGTGGCGTATTTCGGAAGCTGATTGCCATGCGATTGTACGCATTCATCAGGCCGATCGCGATGGTGAGATCGACGAGCTCGCGCTCCTCGAAGACGGCGCGGGCAGCCTCGTAAGCTTGATCCGGGATGCCGGTTTCGGCCACACGGGTCACCGTTTCAGCCCATGCGAGGGCGGCACGCTCCCGCTCGTCGAAGAGATGACCGCCTTCCGCCCAGGCCTGCACCAGCGCGATCTTTTCGATCTTCTGTCCGCTCTTCAGCAGATCGCGCGTGTGCATGTCGAGGCAGTAGGCGCAATTGTTGATCTGCGAAATGCGCAGATAAACCAGAGTGACGAGCGTTGCAGGAAGATTGCTCTGCATGACATAGCCGTAAACGCCGCCGAGGGCTTTCATGCCTGCGGGTGCAATGCGGTCGTGGTCGAGACGCTTAGCCATTTTCATACTCCATGATCGGTTCTGTTCGGCGGCTGTCGCCATGCACTTCCGCCATGTACTTCCCTGCCCGATAAATGGCCCCGCCCTGGTCTACAAAAAAGCACCAAGAATGGACGAAAATCGTGTACCACGGGGGCATGGTCAAACCGCTGCAGCTGGAGCTCGATCGATCTGCGAAGACGCCATTGGCGGAACAAATCCGCAGAGGTATCGGAGCTGCCATCGAGAGCGGCGTGCTGGCTCCGGGAGCTCGTCTGCCCTCATGGCAGGATTTGGCGGCTCAGCTGGGCGTGGCGCGCGGCACCGTGCGATCGGCCTACGAAAAACTTTCCTCTGCGCAACTGATCGTCGCGTCGCGCGCGACCGGAACGCGTGTTGCGGATCGACCCACCTTTACCCCTCGGCAGGAAGCAGCTCCCCACCCCGGCTCGTTCATGGAGATGTACCAGGAGCTCACTGCGGGACCGGCCGTTTTCCAAATGGGTGTGCCCGCTCACGAGACCTTTCCCGCCAAGCTCTTCTCGAGGATGCGCACGCGGGCGGTGCGCGCGGAAACCAGCGCACCGGCCATTTATCGGGATCCCCGCGGCGAGCTGGAATTGAGGCGCGACATTGCGGCATATCTCGCGCTGGCGCGGGGGATCGAATGTGCACCGTCGCAGATCATCATCACCGGCGGCTTCAGCAGCGGCCTCGGACTGGCACTCCGGGTTCTCGGCCTCGAGCAGAAGAAGGTCTGGATGGAGGACCCGGGCTTCCCCTTCACAAGGCACGGCCTTGAGCTTGCAAGGTTGTCGATCAGGCCGATCCCAGTTGATGCAGACGGCATTGACGTCGGTTACGGCCTGAAACACGCTCCTGATGCTGCATTGGTGGTCGTGACGCCGGGACAGCAGGCACCGCTTGGCTCCACCTTGTCGCTGGCAAGACGTTCATGTCTTCTCGACTGGGCAGCCCAGGAAGGGGTGTGGGTGATCGAGGACGACTATCTGAGCGAGCTTCAGCTGAGAGGGCGCGCCACACCGGCGCTCGCCTCTCTCGATCGTTTCGGGCGCGTCATTCATATCGGGTCCTTCAGCAAGACTCTGACTCCTGCCTTGCGGCTGGGCTTCGTCGTTGCACCCGCCTCTCTGGCATCCCGTTTTGCCGAGGTGGCGGCGTGCCTCGCTCCGGCGCCCGGGCCCTCCGTACAGCTCGCAACCGCCGAATTCATCCGCGACGGCCACTATCTGCGGCATCTTCGACGCACGAAGCGGGCCTATGCCGCGCAAGGCGATGCGCTGCTGAAATATTTGAAGGCACGCGCCAAGGACGTTGCGAAGGACGTTGCGATCGCCGGATTGGCCGCGGTCTTGAGACTGCCGGACGGAACCTCCGACGTCGCGATCGCGAGGGAAGCAGCATCGTTTGGGTTGGCGCCCACGCCCCTGTCGCTATGGCATGCGTCCGCGGCCTCGGCGCGATCCGGCCTGTTGCTGGGCGTCGCCACATCTCCCCACAAGAGGATCGAGGCGTCCTGCGATCGGCTGCTTCAGATCATCGACCGTCATACGTGACGAGCTTCGACCCCATGTTTCCGCAATCTACACCGGCGTGTAGATCACGAGCTTCAGCGCCGGATCGTCATTGGCCTGAAAGCTCGTGTGCTCGAACCGGAGCACGCCCTTGGTCGGATGGTTCATGATCTTGAGGCCTGCGGCGGTGCTGCGGATCTCGTGTGCTTCCCACCATTTGACGAATTCCGGACTGCCCTGGCGCAGCCGCGTCAGCAATTCCGTAAAGGCGGGATCGCCGGCCCAGACGTCGTGAGTGGCGCGAAACATCGCGACCATGCTCTTGGCGATGTCAGCCCAGCCGGCACCGTAGAATTTTCGCGTCTGCTTGTTCGTCATCACCAGCAGCAGCGTGTTGCGGTCCTGCTCGGGCAATTGTCCGAACCCGAAGATTTCCTCGGCCGCCGCGTTCCAGGCCAGCACGTCCCAGCGCCGCCCCGTGACATAGGCCGGCTGCGCCAGGCTTTCGATCATCCGCCGAATTGGCGGCGGCACGGTCTCGCGCGCGAACGCGCGCCTGTCGCCGTCGCGCGCAAGTGCCTTGAGATGGGCGTGCTCGGTCTTGCTGAGGCGCAACGCTCGCGCCAGCGCATCCACGGTAGTGACCGAGGGGCTGACGGTGCGGCCCTGCTCGAGGCGGATGTACCAGTCGACGCCGATGCCGGCGAGCTGCGCCACCTCTTCGCGGCGCAGGCCCGCCGTGCGACGCCGCCGGCCCGCGGGAAGCCCGACCGTCTTCGGCGACAGCTTTTCGCGGCGGGACCTGAGAAAGTCGCCGAATTCGACGCGGCGTGGGTCGGCCATGGTGACGTGCCTCGATGGAGGGCCTGGGGAATACTAGGATAATACCAGGCCTTCCCGGGTCTGGAAAGCCGGCGCATATGGCCTTCACCCCACTATGAGGTGAGATCATGAAAGCTGCCGTATTGAAATCATTTGGATCGCCGCTTGCGATTGAGGAAGCCGCGGACCCTGTGCTCGGCACGGGCGAGGTCATCGTGGACGTCATCGCAACGCGGGTGCTGTCCTACATGAACGAGGTCTTCAGCGGGGTGCGCAACTATGCGCTCGACCTGCCGATCATCCCGGGGCCAGGCGGCATCGGCCGGGTGCGCGCCATTGGCCCGGACGCGACCAAGCTCAGCGTTGGCGACTGGGTGTTCTGCGACCCGACGGTGCGCTCGCGCGACGACGCCGCAGCGCCCGACATTGCCCTGCAAGGACTCACTGCCCCCGGTGCCGGCGCCACGCGCCTGCAACAGCATTTTCGCCATGGCTCGTTCGCCGAGCAGATGCGGGTGCCGACGGAGAACGTCAAACGGCTTGGCACGATCGCGTCGGAGGACGCCACGCGATGGTGCGCGCTGGGGACGCTGCTGGTGCCCTATGGCGGCTTTCTCGCCGCCAGCCTTCAGCCCGGCGAGACCGTGCTGGTGAGCGGGGCCACCGGCAATTTCGGCAGCGCAGCCGTCTCGGTCGCGCTCGCGATGGGCGCGGCCTGCGTGGTCGCGCCCGGCCGCAACGACAAGATCTTGGCCGACCTCGTCCGCCGTTTCGGCGATCGCGTGAAGCCGGTCAAACTCTCCGGCAACGAGGATGACGACCGCGAGAGCATGAAGCGTGCGGCGCCCGGGCCGATCGACTGCGTGCTCGACATCATGCCGCCCTCGGTGAGCACGAATGTGGTGCGCGCGGCGATCATGACGGTGCGCCCCAATGGCCGCGTCGTGCTGATGGGTGGCGTCGGCATGGCCGGCGGCGCCGGCCTCGAGCTGCCCTACCCCTGGATCATGCGCAACTGCATCAGCATCCATGGCGTCTGGATGTATCCGCCGGATGCGGCAAGCCGCCTGATCGCGCTGGTGCGCGCGGGACTGCTGAGGCTGGAGGAGTACGAGGCCACGGCCTTCGACCTCGACCACGCCAATGAAGCGGTAGCCCATGCCGCAGCCAATGGCGGGCCGTTCAAATTGACGGTGATCCGGCCTTGAACGTCCGGGGGAGCACCATTTTTTTCGTCAGTGCGCCCAAGCACTTGGCTACTGTGCATGGGGTTGTTTTCGCGGTTTTTACTCGAGCTCGACCACCTGGCCGTTCGACAGCGACACGCGGCGGTCCATCCGGCCGGCGAGCTCCATGTTGTGGGTCGCGATCAGCATCGAGACCCTGGTCGCCTTGACGAGCTGCATCAGGGCCTGGAAGACGTGGTCCGCGGTGTGCGGATCGAGATTGCCGGTCGGCTCGTCCGCGAACAGCACCCGCGGAGCATTGGCCACCGCGCGCGCGATTGCAACGCGCTGCTGCTCGCCGCCCGACAGCTCGGACGGACGGTGCGTGATGCGCTCGCCGAGGCCGAGATAGCCAAGGATCTCCTTGGCGCGCTTGACGCTCTCGGATTTCTTGAGGCCGCGGATCATCTGCGGCAGCATGACGTTCTCCAGCGCCGAGAACTCCGGCAACAGCCGGTGGGACTGGTAGACGAAGCCGATATCGGTGCGGCGAAGCTGGGTGCGCTCGATGTCGGGCAGTTGCGAGGTCGGCGCGCCATTGACGTAGACCTCGCCGGAATCGGGCGCTTCCAACAGACCCGCAATGTGCAGCAGCGTCGACTTGCCCGAGCCTGACGGCGCCACCAGCGCGACGGACTGGCCCGCCCACAGCGCGAGCTTGGCGCCGTCGAGGATCGTCAGCGGCACCTCGCCCTGCAAGTACTGTCGCTTTATCTCGTGGAGATAAATGACCGGTACATCTTCCGCCCCCTGCTGCTCCATCAGCCCCTCACTCGTACCGCAGCGCTTCGACGGGATCGAGGCGCGCGGCGCGCCAGGACGGATACAGCGTCGCCAGGAACGACAGCGTCAACGCCATGATCACGACGGCCGAGGTCTCGCCGATGTCGATCTCGGCGGGCAGCTTCGACAGGAAATATAGCTCTGGCGAAAACAGTTCGGTGCTGGTCAGCCAGGACAGGAATTGCCTGATCGATTCGATGTTCAGGCAGATCACCAGCCCGACGATGAAGCCGACCATCGTACCGACCACGCCGATCGAGGCGCCCGTGATCAGGAAGATGCGCATGATCGAGCCTTGCGAGGCCCCCATGGTCCGCAGGATCGCGATGTCGCTGCCCTTGTCCTTCACCAGCATGATCAGGCCGGAAACGATGTTGAGCGCGGCGACCAGCACGATCATGGTGAGGATCAGGAACATCACGTTGCGTTCGACCTGGAGCGCGTTGAAGAAGGTCGAGTTGCGCTGCCGCCAGTCCACCAGAAACACCGGCCGGCCCGCCGCCTCCGTCACGGCCTGGCGGAACGCGACGATCTGATCCGGATTGGTGGTGAAGACCTCGATCGAGGTGACGTCGTTGCTGCGGTTGAAATAGGCCTGCGCCTCCGCGAGCGGCATGAACACGAAGCCGAGATCATACTCGGACATGCCGATCTCGAACACCGCGGCGATCTTGTACGGCTTGATGCGCGGTGTCGTGCCCATCGGCGTGACCGCGCCCTTAGGCGCCACCAGCGTGATGCTGTCGCCGGCGTGCAGCGACAGCTGGTCAGCGAGGCGCCGGCCGATCGCGACCCCCTGCCCGTCATCGAAGCCCTCGAGCGAGCCCTGCTTGATGTTCTTGGCGATCGAGGTGAGGTTGTTGAGGTCGTCGGAGCGGATGCCGCGCACCAGGACGCCGGAGGCGTTCCACGGCGATGACGCCAGCGCCTGGCCGTCCACCACGGGCGCGGCGAGCCGAATGCCCTGGACCTGACTGAGGCGGTCGGCGACGTCCTTCCAGTCGGTCAGCGGCGATTCCAGCGGCTGGACCAGGATGTGGCCGTTGAGCCCGAGTATCTTGTCGAGCAGCTCCTTGCGGAAGCCGTTCATGACGGCCATGACGATAATCAGTGTCGCCACGCCCAGCATGATGCCGAGGAAGGAGAACCCGGCGATGACCGAGATGAATCCCTCCTTGCGGCGCGCCCGTAGGTAACGCCCCGACAGCATCCACTCGAATGGCGCAAAAGGCGCGGTTTGAACAGTTTCGGTCATGGTCTCATCCATCGCTCGATAGTCCCATGATTCGGGGTCAAATGTGGCCGGATTGGCGGCCGCGATCTCGGGCGATGAACAATATTCAGCCGACCAGCCTTATCAGCCCACAAGTCTTGCGACCGCGTCCGCAGGCGACATGGTCTCGCGGGCGCCGTCACTTCGCCGCTTGAGCTCGACTTTGCCGTCGGCGAGCCCTTTCGGCCCGATCATGATCTGCCAGGGGATGCCGATCAGATCGGCGGCCGCGAATTTGGCTCCCGCGCGCTGGTCGGTGTCGTCGTAGAGCACGTCCACGCCCTTGGCGGACAGCTCCGCATAGTGCTTCTCGCAGGCCGCATCGACCGCAGCATCGCCCTGCTTGAGGTTGAGAATCGACACGCGGAACGGAGCAACGGCCTCCGGCCATTTGATGCCGGCGTCGTCATGGCAGGCCTCGATGATGGCACCGAGCAGGCGCGAGACGCCGACGCCGTAGGAGCCGCCGTGGATCGGCACGTCGACACCATCGGGGCCCGCCACCAGCGCCTTCATCGCCTCGGAATACTTCGTGCCGAAATAGAATATCTGTCCGACCTCGATACCGCGGGTGTTCACCCGCTTGTCCGCGGGCACTTCCTGCTCGAAGCGTGCGGCGTCGTGAACGTCTTCCGTCGCCGCATAGACCGAGGTCCATTGCTTGATGATCGGCGTCAAATCGCTCTCATAATCGACGTCCTCGCTCGGCACCGGCAGGTCCAGCACGTCGCGATCGATGAACACGCCGGATTCGCCGGTCTCGGCCAGCACAATGAACTCATGACTGAGATCGCCGCCGATCGGGCCGGTCTCGGCGCGCATCGGGATCGCCTTCAGCCCCATCCGCGCGAAGGTGCGCAAATACGCGACGAACATTTTGTTGTAGGCGACGCGCGCCGCGGCCTCGTTGAGGTCGAATGAATAGGCGTCCTTCATCAGGAACTCGCGGCCGCGCATCACGCCGAAGCGCGGACGCTGCTCGTCGCGGAATTTCCATTGAATATGATAGAGATTCAGCGGCAGGCTCTTGTAGGACTTCACATAGGCGCGGAAGATCTCGGTGATCATTTCCTCGTTGGTCGGGCCATACAGCAGCTCACGCTTGTGCCGGTCGGCGATGCGCAGCATCTCGGGGCCATAGGCATCGTAGCGGCCGCTCTCGCGCCAGAGGTCAGCGAGCTGGAGCGTCGGCATCAACAGTTCCAGCGCGCCGGAGCGGTCCTGCTCCTCGCGCACGATCTGCTCGATCTTCTTCAAGACGCGGAAGCCGAGCGGCAGCCAGGCATAGATGCCGGCGGCCTCCTGCCGGATCATGCCGGCACGCAGCATCAGCCGATGCGAGACGATCTCCGCCTCTTTCGGATTTTCCTTCAGAATGGGCAGAAAGAACCGCGACAACCGCATGGCAATACTCGAGGAATCAGTGATGACTTGCAGTGAAACCGGATTGGGAGCCAAAACACAAGACCGGGAATGAGGAAAACCCGCTAACACAGCGGAATTCCTGTCATTTTTCCGTCGACTTCAGATTCGACGTGATGTGCCGAAGAGCCCGATTCAGGGCGCCGCCACCTCAAGCTCGTCCTCCAGCGTGATCTTCTCGAAATCGCTCACCAGCGCGTCGATCCGCACATGCCAGCGGCCCGCAAAGGGCAGCTCGACCTTGCGCACGTGCCAGTAGCTGTCCGGCCCGAGCGAGGCGTTCCGCTCCATCGGCTCGATGCCGCGTTCGGGCAGGCTCAGCGTCAGCGTCACCTCCTTGGCCTCCAGCACCGCCCCCTCGCCAGTGATGAGCTGCAGCACGAAATCGTCGATACCCGCCTTACCCGGCGAGACCAGGATCTGAAACATCGCCCTGTCGGTGTGGATGTGGATCGCCAGCGGGGTCTCCGGAACGATCGTCCGCGGCGGCGGCGTGAAGCGCCAGCCGGCGACCACGGCGAAGATGCCGAGCGCGATGGCGCATTCGATCACGATCGAGCGCTTCAGGGCCGGCGCAGCCTTGTGATCTCCCGCCAGCGCCGGGGTCAGGCGGAAGCGGTTGAGCGCGGCAAGCGCCAACAGCACGAGGACCAGCGCGAGCTTGATCGAGAGGATGAGCCCGTAGCGGGTCTCGACCGATGCAGACGGATCCTCAAGCTGGACGATGGCGAGCGCGAGGCCGGTCAATGCGAGAACACCAACGACCGGCGCGGCGAGGCGAGAGAAGCGGTTCACGACAAGCAATGCCACGGAGGGCCGCTTCGATAACAGGGCGACCAGCGGTGCGAGGGCTCCAATCCAGAAGGCAACACCAAGACCATGGAGAAAGATTGCCGGCCGGGTCAACAGTTCGGGCGGTGCCGTAGCGGCGTGCCCGGTCATTGCCAGCGACAAGCCGACGCCGACGAAGGCAATAATGGTCAGAGCGCGCGCGCACCACGCGCTGCCTAGCGCCAGCAATGCGAACAGCATTGCAGCGACGGCCACGAGCAAGGCGGGGCCCGCGCTGGTCCCGAATGCCACTTTCCAGGGAGCCATCGTCGCGAGAGCCGACAACGGTAGCCCGAGGAGATCAAGCCCCAACACGCCAAGGGACACCACCGCGCTCGGGAGACCGATGGCGAGCGCCACACGCGGGACGGTTATGCCCGTCATCGACCACGCAACCCAGCGCGCAAAGAACGCGCCGCCGACGCCGACGAAGAGGCCAAGATAGAGACCGACCCGCGCCAGCCAGATCAGCACGTTCAATCCGCGATCGGCGTTTGCGGGAGGTTGCGTCCCCGTCGGCGTGCCTATCGAGAAGATCACCGATCCAACGACGGGATGGCCATCCTGCGAGATCACGCGATAGCTGACGACGGCCGTGCCCTGCGGCAGGTCCGCCGGCATCGCAACCGAGATGGTCTCGCCCGATGCGTTGACGCGCACATCATCCCGCGCCCTGCCCGCGCCGTCGATCAGCCGGATCGCGCCCGGCGTCACTGTCTCGTTGAAACGCAACTCCACCGCCTTCGGCGCGCTCGCGAGCATGCTGCCGCTCGCCGGCTCGACCGCGACCAGCGCCGCGTGCGCCGAAGCGCCGGTCGCGAAACCGACAACGAGGAGCAGCGTCGCGACCGCGGCGAGCAGGCGCATCAGGGTTTTGGCAGGAGTTTTACGCCTGGCGCCGGCGATTTGCTCTCATGCGAATGCCCTGCCCCCTCCGCTGGAATTTCGATCCAGCGACTGAGGCCGGTCTCGCATTCCTGGACGACGGGGAAGTACAGGATCGTGTTCGGCTTGAGCGTGTCGGTCAGGGCCGTGTGCATGACGAACTCGTCATAGTTCTTGTCCGGCAGCTTGCCGCCGGACCAGGTCACCTCCTTGACGCCGGAGGAGAGCTTGTTGCCGTGATAGTCGTATTCGCTGGCGTATTTGCCCTCGACCACGTCAACACTCCAGCCCGCCTTCGGCATCGGTTTCACCGCGATCACGCCTTCCGGGATCTGCACCCGGATTTTCACCGTGGGCGAGCCCGCGCAACCGTGCGGGACGGCGAAGACGGCCTTGTACGATCCCCCCACTGTCGCCTGCTTGCCTTCGAGGAAGACGTGCGCAGTCGCTGGCGTTGCCGCAAATACGCCCAGAAAGATCAGCCAGGTTCGCTTCGACATATTGAGTCTCCCGAAGGTCCAGATCACGCTGGTCACATCTTCATTCCCGAATGATCAGGCATTTTCTTCATCATGTGCCCACTGTCGCCGGGCGCCTGCGCGCCGACGCCTTGGACGTCGAGGGAGACGGCGACCTTGCCGGCCTTCTCGAACTGAAGCGTCACCGGCACCTTGTCGCCCTGCTTGAAGGGACCCTTCAGCTCCTGAAGCATCAGGTGGTAGCCGCCGGGGGCGAACTTCACCGTCTTGCCGGGATCAATCACGAGCCCCTTGTCGAGCAGGCGCATCTTCATCACGCCATTGTCCATCGCCATCTCGTGGACCTCAGCCTTCCCCGCGATATCGGCGGAAACGCTGACCAGCTTGTCTGCCACGGTGCCCTTGTTCTCGATGGTCAGATAGCCGCCGGCCACCTTGGCGCCGCCCGGCGTCGCCCGGCTCCACGGTTGCGAGATGACGAGATCGCCGGCCTTGATGTCCTCGGCCTGCGCGACGGCACAGGCGGTCAGCAACAGTGAAATTGCAAGGAGAGTTCGTCCGATAGTCTTCATGTTGATTGCCTTTTTCGCGATTGATCGGGCCGAGAATGGCCCTGCATTCTTCCACAACGACCTTCCGTCAGCATCGGCATTCGGAATGCCGGCCTGCCGCGGGCCGAATGTAGGCCCAAGCGCCCATTTGCACGTCACCATCGATACCTCATTCCAGCGTATACTGCTCTTCCAGTACCCGGCTCAAACAATGCTGACGTCGCCGTCGCTCGATCGATGATGCTGGCGCTGGCTATGTAGGTCTTGTTGGTGAGATTGCGCCCCTCGATGTAGGCAGACATCGGGCCGCCATTGTCGAATCCGGCTTTCAATCCCAACAGGGCGTAAGGCTCTGTCGTCAGCGTGTTCATGCTGTCGACGAAGTAGGCCTGTGGCACCCATTCGACGTTGGGTCCAACATAGAACCCGGAAGGGTGCTTGTAGAGAAGCTCCGCCCGCAGGTAGTGAGTTGGAGCTCCCGGCAATCGATTGTTTCCGAAGGTCGGATCTTTGTCGAAGCGGAAGTCGTTGAAGGAATAGGCGACATTCAGCCAGACCTTGTCCGGCGCAGGGCCATTGACGAAGATGTCACGAAGGATTGCTGCGCTCGCGCCGGCCTCGATGCCTTGATGAAAGGTGCGGTCGGCATTGGTCACATTGCAATTGCCGAAAGTACTATAGAGGCATTGCAATTCGTCGCGAATGTTGGCCCGGTAGGCCGTCAGTTCCCAGGCATAATCAGATCGCTTCATGCGAGTCCCGATTTCGTACGTGGTCGCAATCTGCGGGCGGATGCTGGTGAACGGGATCGTCGGAATGCCGAGACCAATCGCGCTTTCGCCGAAGCTCGGCACCTCGGCACTCCGCGAGACATTGGCGAAGGCTTGCCAGGCCGGATCAATTTGCCACAACACACCGCCTTTCGGCGACCAGAGATTAAAGCGCGTTGCCCCCGATTGATCCCCGTCGCTGATGAAGCGATCCTGCCGATTGCGGGTCGCGTACAGAAATTGCGTGCCGCCGATCAGCGCAAGATTTGGAAGGACGTAGAAGCTGTCCTCGACATAGGCGGAAATATTCTCCGACCGATCGATCGAGGAAGAAAGCAGTGCGCCCTTCTGCCCGCCAATGTTGGCGAACTGCTGGTTGTCAATGCTGCCGTTCAGCACATTGACGCCTGCGACCAACTTGTTGCGGAAGCCGCCAATGGTGCGGTCATCCGTGATCTTCGCGAATCCGCCGTAGTCCTTGTAACAGTAGTCCAGCCACTGGAAGATCGGATGCATCAAATGGCGATCGACGCCAAAGGCGCCGAATTCGACTTTGGTGTCATCGAAACGAACGGTGGTTTTGTTGGCGAGCCTGACAGTATCGATATTGCGCTGCTGATCCATCGCAACATTCGCGGGTGCAGCAGCTTCCGGATCGGTCAAAGCGGACATCTTGGTCACGGTACCCGGAATTCGCTGCCGCACCTCGTTGGCATTGAGGTAGAACCGTGTCTCGACATCCGCGGAGAACTGATAGCCCACATTACCGCTCAAACGGTTGCTCGAGCCGAAGCTGTGATCGCGAAATCCGTCTGCGGCCTGCGCGGAAGCGGTCACGAAACCATCCCACCGCCCGTTGACGCCTCCCGCGTTCGCCTGAAGTCGTTTGTAGCCGAATCCTCCGACATCGAAGGATACACCGTTCGGAAACGAGTCGCGGCCAGTCGGGGTCACAAAGTTGATCGCGCCCCCCAGCGAATTGGCGCCAAACTGAAGCGCATTGCCGCCCTTGAAGACTTCGACATATTTGTAGGCGCTCGGATCAATCTCCTGGAAATCGCCATAGCCATCCGCGGTGTTGATCGGAATGCCGTCCATATAGAGCTGCACGCCGCGCAGATGAAAATTGCGCGACAGGCCGGATCCGCGAATCGAAAGACGGGTGTCGTCGCCCCATTTGGGCTGGGCGTACACGCCGGGCACGTAATCCAGAACATCCTTGATCGTGTTGGACGGCGTCGAGTTCCTGTAGGCATCGGCCGAGACGAGCGCCACGCCGCCCGGAGTCTGGTCAATTTCCGCCAGCGCTTGTTGAGCAGTCAGAACCGTCAGGGCACCCGGAGCCCCTGCACTCTGGTCGCTCACGGGTTCCTGCGGTGATGGGGTCGTTCGCAGGCTTCGGGTGATGCGGGCCGATCGCGCAGAATTGCGTGGCGGTCGGACCGCCGGCGTACGCTTCTGGTGAGGCGCCTCAACCGTGATCGGCGGCAGCACTGCGCTGCTGTCTTGGGCAAAGGCTCCGCTCGACGACGCAAGCAGCGCGGCCTGAATGGCAACGACGCTCACGCCACGGCGGGCATGACAACGTAACATGGGGCATTCCTGACGCCGGGCTTTCTCTCCGGCCATTCGACAGCATCAATCGCCTGCGGCGGACCGCGGCGATCACGAGAGTCGTCAGGAAAATTGAGGCGGGGCGCGCGCCTGGGCGTTTGTGCCCTTATGGGCCGCGCCGGCGAATGCCTCCGCCGCGCGCCACACCACGCGCTGGGCGTGGCGCAAGGGAACGGAGAGTGCGGCGTGCGGCGGCGAATCGAGCGACGCGCCCACCTGCGCCAGGCAACAGAGGGCACACGCACCGGCATGTGCGACCGGCGTACCCGCCGGATCGTTCAGCCCGCCTTGCTCGCCTGCGCTGTGGCAGATGACGGCGGCGGACAGCGGATCGGCCACGGCCTGGCCGGCCGCCAGACAGGCGGCAATCGGCGCCAGCACCTGCATCACTAGGGCAAGCAGGACCAGAGGTAGGAATTTTTGCAGCCGTGCGCGCATCCGCCGAACCGTTTGTTCGTCTACTAACTAAACACCGGCGGATGGCCAAGTCGAGCCCGGTTCCGCCGCCTTCTTGGTCCCGCGCAAATTCCCCGGAAACTGTGGTCCGGCCGGCCCAAGGGAGGGGACCTCCGGGATTTGAGGCAGTCGAGACCTGGCCCATCCACAGATTTCTTATATTTGTCACACACTTATGCGGCCGGCCGCCCGATCATTTCGTCAATTGCTCGAATTTTGAACATTCGTTGCCGAAAATGATGACAAGTGAGAAAAGTTGATCTAGCATCCTTTTGCTCAGGCTGGCCGCGAGGTCGAAGTCTGGTGGTCCAAGTCTCGGGAGGAGCCCCTGACGCGCAAAATGCAGCGTCGCCCCGCCAATCAAGATCAAATCTTAGAATCGGGGATAATAGGGTCGACACAATTTTCGAGCGGGGCTAGGGCCCCGCTCTTTTTTTGTCTGCGGGGCTAAAGCACCGATGAATCCTTCTCCCAATCCGATCGAACAGAGCTTTGAACTTGCAGCCTCGCGCTGCATCGATCTCACGCCACTCGTCTATCAGCGGCTGTTCGAGCAGCATCCCGAAACCCGGGCGATGTTCCGCACGCTAGGCAGCGAGATCGTGATGGGATCGATGCTCGCACTCACGATCGAGGCGATTCTCGACTTCGCCGGTGATCGCCGCGGGCAATTCCGGCTGATCACATGCGAGGTCGTATCGCACGATGGCTACGGCACGCCGCGCGAGCTGTTCATCGCCTTCTTCGCCGTCATCAGGGATACGCTGCGCGATCTTCTCCGCGATGAATGGTCGCCGGGCATGGCGCAGGCATGGGACCGATTGCTCATCGAGATCGACGCGTTCGCCGCCGTACAGGCCTGACGCTTTGCGCTGCACCAACACGAGCTCGCGGCGACCCCGCCGTTGATTGCGGATTGAGTGGCACCAACTCTTGTGAGACACTTTCGAACATCGGTCGCGCAATCAATGACGCGCCGAGATAGAATTGTATGGGAGCGAGCGATGTCCGGGACGAAAGATTTCTCGACGACGAGGCGCGATCTTCTTCAGGCGGCAGCAACCGCCGGCGCCGCGACTGCCATCCTCGGCAGCATGGGCATAAACCCCGCCCTTGCAGCCGAAGTCGGACGAAGCGAGAAGCCGCTGAAGGCGGCGTTCTCCAACGCGGGCCTCCAGGCGACCTGGTGCGCGCAGGGCAAGCAGGCCGCGGAATTCTGGGGCAAGCTGTTCAATGTCGAGGTCACCTGGTTCGACGGCCAGCTCGATGCCGTGAAGCAACGCGCGGCGATCGACAACATGGCCTCGCAGAAATGGGACTTCGTCGCGATCCAGGCTTTTGGCATCGGCACGCTCACCCAGCCGGTGCAGAAGATGATCGACGCCGGCACGCCCGTGATCGACATGGACACGCTGATTGCGCCGCTCGACCAGATCAACGTCCACTCCTTCCTCGCCCCCGATAACGAGTTCATGGGCGCCTCCGTGACGCAGGCGCTGTGCAACGCCATGGGCGGCAAGGGCAAGATCATCATGACGCAAGGAGCCCTCGGCCACACCGGCGCGCAGGGCCGCGCCAAGGGCTTCAACAATGTCGTGAAGCAATTCCCTGGGATCGAGGTGCTCGACACCCAGCCGGCCGACTGGGATGTGTCGAAGACCGCGCGTCTCTGGGAAACCTACCTGACGAAGTATCCGCAGATCGACGCGGCGTTCTTCCACAATGACGACATGGCGCTCGCCGCCGCCAACATCATGAAGGCGCGGGGCCGCACCAACATCCTGATCGGCGGCGTGGATGCGATGCCGCCGGCGATCCAGGCGGTCAGCGAAGGCCGCATGTTCGCCACCGTGCGCAATCCGTCCTGCCGCATTCATGGCGGCGCCATCATCGCGGGCGTTTCCGCCGTGGTCGGCGGCGAAAAGAGCGGACAGGGCATTCCCAAGAACGTCGTCACCGACGGTCCGGTCGTCACCAAGGCCAACGCCGCCGGCATGCAATGGATGCAGGATCACTTCCTGATCTGAGCCTCCATGCGAGAGGATCGTTCGCCCATCCTGGAACTGCAGGGCATCACGAAGAGCTTCGGCGGCGTCGAGGCGCTTCGTGGTGTCGACTTCGCGCTTTCACCCGGCGAGATCCATGGTCTCGTCGGCGAGAACGGCGCGGGAAAAAGCACGCTGATGAAGATCATCGCCGGCGTGCACACCGAATTCTCCGGCCGCTTCCTGATCGACGGACAGGAGATGCATTTCCGGTCGGCCCGCGATGCCCACAGCGCCGGCATCGCCATGGTGCACCAGGAGCTCTCCGTCGCGCCCGACCTCACGGTTGCGGAGAACGTGTTTCTGGGCAACCAGCCGACCAACGCCCTCGGCCTCGTGCAATGGCGGCGGATGGCGCGGGAGGCCGGCGAGCAGCTCGCCCGCTTCGGCATCGACGTCGATCCGATGAGCAGGCTCGGCGATCTCCCGATCGGGCTGCAGCAGCTGATCGAGATCGCGCGCGTGCTGTTCTCCGGCGCCCGCATCGTCATCCTGGACGAGCCGACGTCCGCCCTCTCTCCGCCCGAGGTCGAGCGATTGTTCGCGACGCTGCGGCGCCTGCGCGAGGAAGGCACGGCGATCGTCTTCATCTCGCATTTCATCGAGGACATCTTGCGCGTGTCCGACACGGTCACCGTGTTCCGCAACGGGCGGAAGGTCGCGGAGACGGCAAGTGCCGCGACCAACAAGGGCGCGCTGATCGAGGCCATGATCGGCCGCGGCGGCGAAGCGCTCGAGCACAGCTACAGCGACGATTTGATGCTGCCCCAACCGAGCGACAGCTCGGTTGTCCTAAGGGTCGACCAGCTGTCGCTGGCCCGCAGCCTGAAGGACATCTCCTTCGAGGCGCGCGCCGGCGAAGTGCTCGGCATCTACGGCTTCATGGGCTGCGGCCAGCAGGAGCTGTCGCGCATCTTGTTCGGCAAGCTGAAGCCGGACGGCGGCACGCTCGCTGTCGAGGGCAAGCCCAAGACCTTCGCGAGCACGGCGGCGGCACGGCGCGCCGGGGTGGCGCTGGTGCCGGAGAGCCGGCGCGCGATGCTGTTTCACCAGGAGCCGGTTTACAAGAACATCTCGATCAGCATCCTCGATCGCATCTCGGCGTTGCTGCTCAAGCCGGCGCAGGAGCGCGACATCGCAAAGCGCCAGGTCGAGCAGCTCCAGATCAGGCCACCCGTGGTCGGCCTCGATCTCGGCATGCTCTCCGGCGGCAACCAACAGAAAGTCGCGCTGGCGAAATGGCTGACCTATCCGCCAAAACTGCTGGTGCTCTGCGAGCCCACTCGCGGCATGGATGTCGGCGCCAAGAACGACGTCATCAACATCGTCCGTGATCTCCGCGCCAGGGGGCTCGCGATCATCGTGCTGTCGACCGAGCCGGAAACGGTGCTGTCGCTGGCCGACCGCATCCTGGTGCTCAAGCGCGGCGCATTGGTGCGCGAATTCAAGAACGAGCCGGTCAGCAAGGACCGCCTGCTGGAAGCGGCGTGACGGAGAAGCACCATGGCAAGCAGTGACACGGCTTTGGCGGCGGGGCAGCGGACGCGAGGGCTTGCGCCCTTCCTGCGCTCGCAGATGCGCAACATCGCCCCGTTCCTGACGCTGATCTTCCTGTCCGGCTTCTTCGCGCTGGCCAGTCCGTCGTTCGCGACGCTGGACAATCTCGGCAACATCCTGACGCAGGTCTCCGTCACAGGCATCATCGCCGTCGGCCTCACCTTCGTGATCCTCTGCGCGGAGATCGACCTCTCGATCGCCAGCATCGCCAACGTCACCGGAATCGCGGTCGCCTACTTCACGCTCCAGGAATCCTACGTCAACATTCCCAACATTCCCCTGCCCGGGGCCGCAGCGATCCTGCTGGCCATTTTGCTGTGCGCGTTTCTCGGCCTCGTCAATGCGCTGGGACTGACCGTGATCGGCATCCCCTCCTTCATCATGACCTTGGCGATGATGCAGATCGCGGCCGGCATCTCGGCGCTGCTGGTGCGGGGCCAGATCGCCTACAAGGTGCCCGGCGTGATCACCACGCTCGGCTCCGGATCGATCGGCGGCATCCCATGGATCGTCATCGTCGCCGCGATCATGCTCCTCTTGGGACATCTGGTGCTGACCTACACGCGCTTCGGCCGCTACGTCTACATGGTCGGCGGCAACCGCGAGGCGGCCGAATATTCCGGCCTTAACGTCAAGCTCATCCTCGGCGCGGTGATGGTCATTTCGGCGGTGTGCTCCGGTATCGGCGGCATGCTCGGTGTCGCTCATTTCGGCAGCGCGCAGCAGAACGAGTTCGACACCTATCTGCTCGACTCCATCGCTGCCGTCGTCGTCGGCGGCACCAGCCTGTTCGGCGGCCGCGGCGGCATCGGCAACACCATCGTCGGTCTCTTCGTTCTCGGTGTTCTCAACAACGGCCTCGACCACGTCAACATCGACAGCTTCCTGAAAATCCTGATCCGCGGCCTGATCCTGCTGGCAGCGCTGGTGATCAATGTTTATGCGCAGCGGCTGAGGGAGAAAGCGGTGGAATAGCCGCCCCTCAAAACAAAAAGCGCGAAAACAACCTCATGCACAGTAGAGACTGTGAGGGAATTCAACGACTTACAAAAATCCGAAATTGTGTAGCTGCGACCGTGGCGGCATTTGACTCGTCGGGCAAAACAGGAGCAGGATGTCATCGTGGCAGCGGGCGCGGATGGGCTCAGGGTCGCTCCCCAAACTCCGTCATTGCGAGCGCAGCGAAGCAATCCAGGCTGCCGCCGCGGAAAGATTCTGGATTGCTTCGCTGCGCTCGCAATGACGACGTGACAGCAGGGGCAATCCAGCCTCACCTCGATCGCGGAGCATGAGAACGCGGCTTAGCTCTCCGCTTTCTCATCCGGCGCAAGCCGCGAGAACCGGAAATTGCAGTGGCTCGCACCGCCCGCTAACGTCTGTGTCCTTTCCAGCCGGATGCCTCGCGCTGCGTAGGCAACGAAATCGAGCCCGCAGATGTTCGGCAAAATGTCCTTGTCGTCATGGCGCGCCGCGAGTTTGCAGAAGCCGCAAGCCTTGTAGTTGATGCCGAACTCAAAACTGTCACCCGTATCAGGCTCGACGAAATCGTAGACGAAATCTTCCGGAAATTCGGTCTGATGGCTTTCAGTCGCGATTCTTGCCGCCTGCTCGCGCAGCAAGGCCTGGTTCTCCGGCGACATGAATTGACGCCCTGAGTCGAGACGCTCCGCTTCAGGCGCGGTGAGCAATTGCGCCTTGTAGGTTTCCCGCTCGATCTCGCCGATCACAGGCACCGGCACGCCGTGGCGCCGCAGCACCCGGCTGATGGCCATAAAACCCATCAGACGCATGAAGAAATCGCTCATGCGGCTTGCCGCGCCGCCGACATAGGGCATTTGGGTGAGCACGATTTCGAACTCGTCCATCACCTCGCGCCTGATCTCGTCGATCTCGGAAAGTTGCGCGCACTCACCCAACATCGCTTCGGCCAAATCGAGCCGATCGCGCATGGCGGCCTCCATTGCACCGCGATGCGCTTCGTAAAACGGATGGATGATCTCAGCCATGGGACACCCGATATGATTGGCTCATTGCAAAGTCGGCTGGTTCACTCCGCGGCGATCGCCTCGATCTCCAGCAGCCATTTGCTGTCGACGGTCTCGACGATCACGACCGTCAGCGCAGGCTGGTGTTCGCCCAGCATCGCGCGACGAATGGAGCGGTTGGTCACGAGTTGATTGCGGTCAGTCAGGAACGTGGTGACCTTGACCAGATGCGCGATGCCAAGGCCGGCGGCAGCAAGCACCTCGATCAAATTGCGCCAGGCCTGCTCGCACTGCGCCTCGAAACCTTCGGGCACGGTGCCGTCGAGTCTCTCCGGCACCTGGCCGCTGATGAACAACAGGCGGCGATACTGCGTCAATTCAAGTCCCATGCAGTAGCCGCCGGCAGGCGCATGGACTGTTGCGGGATTGTGGCTGACGAGGTGAGCTGGGGGCACGAGGTTTCTCCGGATTGCGGGTCGGACCGTATCCGGCGCCATCACCGCTCCGCAAAGCATCATTGCTGCGGTTCAGCGCAAGAAAATCTATTGCAAGGCCACAGCCCATCAGTGTCAAAATGGAGCCCGATGACCTACGCCCTTCCCCCACTCAACGCGCTGCGCGCCTTCGAGGCCGCCGCGCGGCATCTCAGCTTCAAACTGGCCGCACACGAGCTGCACGTGACGCCCGCCGCCGTGGGGCAGCAGGTGAAGGCGCTGGAGGCGCGCCTCGGCGTGCAGCTCTTCGAGCGGCTGCATAAGCAGCTCGTCCTCACCGTCGCCGGTCAGGCCTATCTGCCCGGCGTCTCCGAAGGCTTTCGCCACATTGCGGAGGCGACCTCGCAATTGAAACCGGCAGGTGCGGTGCTGCTGCAATTGGGCATCCATGGCGGCTTCGACCTCCGCCGCCTCGACCTTGCGGCGTTTCGCAGCACGCATGCGGAGATCGGCTTGCGGGTGCTGCATCCGGCCGGCCTGCACGAATTGATCGAGGGCAAGGTCGACCTGCTGCTCGCCCGCGGCCTCGGCCACCATCCCGGCTATCGCTGCGACCGGATCGATCAGGGATCGGGTTTGGGCGATTGGCTGGTTGCGCCTGAAGGCACCGCGGATTGCCCGGAGATCGTCAGTTTTCGCGCGTGGCTGCGTGGCCTGTCGGCGGAGAACTCGATAGCGAATCGCCGCCCTCGTCTGGTTGGTGGCAGACGATAGGCTCGACCGGCACGGAGGGTAACGGAGATAGAGCGACGCTCGCTGCACCAATTTCGTCACTTCGCCAACACCTCACCGCGTGCCCGTCCGCCCGCGTTTCAAGCACAGGCCCCGGCTCGCGCCGACACACAGCCTCCGCATACCGGCATCGCGGGCTGAATGCGCATCCGTTCGGCGGATTGAGCGGGTTGGGAAGGTCGCCCCCTGTCGTCGCCAGCGGCGCATGGCGCAAGGGATCGGGGATGGCGGCGATCAGGGCTTGCGTATAGGGGTGCGCGGGCCGTTCGAAGATCTCGCGCCAGTGGCCGTTCTCGACGATGCGGCCGAGATACATCACGGCGACCTTGTCGCTCATGTGTTCGACGACGCCGAGATCGTGGCTGATCATGATGTAGGAGAGGCCGAGCGTTTCCTTCAATTCCAGCAGCAGATTGATGATCTGGGCGCGGATCGAGACGTCGAGCGCCGAGACCGGTTCATCGCAGATGACGATCTTCGGATTGAGGATCAGCGCACGCGCAATGCCGATGCGCTGGCGCTGGCCGCCTGAGAATTCATGCGGGTAGCGGTCGGCCTGCTCCGGCCGCAGGCCCACATGCCGCAGCATCTTCGCGACGCGGTCCTCGATCTCGCTCTTGGCCGTGACGCCATGCACGCGCAGGGGATCTTCCAGCGTGCGGCGAACGGTCTGGCGCGGATTGAGCGAGGCGTAGGGATCCTGAAACACGATCTGCACGATGCGGGCCAGCGCCTTCCGATCGCCGGATGGTCGGTTGGTCACGTCCTGTCCGTCCAGCACGATGCGGCCGCGCGTCGGGGTCACGAGGCCAAGGATCGACAATGCGACCGTCGACTTGCCGGAGCCGGACTCGCCGACGAGGCCGAGGCATTCGCCCCGCTTCAGGGTGAGATCGACGCCGTCAACGGCACGGAGCAGCCGCCGGCCGCGCCCGAGCAGGCCGCCTCCGAGCGGAAAATGGACCGCGAGATCTCTGACGCTGAGAATGACATCGTCGTCCGGCCGTGTTTCAACCAAACTAGCTTGCGGCTCATGCATGGTGGTGACACCTGACCAGGCCGCCGGCGTCCAGCAAATCCGCTTCCGGCGGGGTGGTCCGGCAAATATCGGTCGCCTGGGCGCAACGCGGATTGAACCGGCAGCCGTTGGGGAAATTCGTGATGGCCGGGACCACACCCGCGATCTCCGTCAGGCGGGTGCGGCCAAGCGCTGCGCGACTGCCGAGCCGCGGCAGCGAGGCAACCAGGCCTCGCGTATAGGGGTGCGAGGGTGCCCGGAAAATATCGGCCGAGCCGCGCTCCTCGACGATGCGGCCGGCATACATCACGGCCACGCGGCGGCAGACATTGGCGACCAGCCCCAGATCGTGGCTGATCATCAGGATTGCGGTTCCCCGCTCGGCACACAGATTCCGCATCAGCTCGATGATTTCGGCTTGCACGGTCACGTCGAGCGCCGTGGTCGGCTCGTCGGCGATCAGGAGATCCGGACCGCAAGCGAGCGCGATGGCGATCATCACGCGCTGGCGCATGCCGCCGGACAGCTGGTGCGGGTAATCCTTCACGCGCCGCTCCGGGGCGGGAACGCGCACGCTCGCCAGCGCCTCGACCGCCAGTCTATCGGCTTCCCGCCAGCTCTTGCCCTTGTGCAGCACGAACATCTCGGCGATCTGCCGGCCCACCGGCGAGACCGGGTTGAGCGCCGTCATCGGCTCCTGGAAGATCATGGCGATGCGATTGCCGCGCAGATCCCGTTGCCTGGCGGCTGAAAGGTGCTGGATCTCCCGTCCCTCAAACCGGATGACACCGCCGCCGATCGACAACGGCTGCCGCAACAGGCCGATCAAGGCCAGCGCCGTGATGCTTTTGCCGCAGCCGGATTCGCCGACAAGGCCGAACGTCTCGCCGCGATCGATGCGGAATGAAATGCCCTCGGCCGCCGCAACGCGCCGCGATCCATCGTCGAGATCGATACGCAAATCCTCGACTTCGATCAGCGGCGTGCGGGTCATGTGCGCCGGCTCCGCGATTGCGGATCGAGAATGTCGCGCAGGCCGTCACCGAGCAGATTGAGGCCGAGCACCGTCAGGAAGATCGCAAGGCCGGGAAACACCGAGAGCCACGGCGCGGTCGTGATCTGATCGCGGGCATCCGACAACATGCTGCCCCAGCTCGGAAACGGCGGGCGGACGCCGAGGCCGAGGAACGACAACGCGGCTTCGGACAAGACCGCGCTGCCCATGCCGAGCGTGCCGATGACGACGATCGGCCCTAGCATGTTCGGCAGCAGCTGCGTGATCATGATGCGGAGATCGCCGTAGCCGAGCACGGTCGCGGCCTGCACATAGCCCTGGCTCCTCAGCGACAGCGCCGAGGCCCGCGCGATCCGGCACGTGAAGGACCAGTTGGTCAAGCCGAGTGCGATCAGCAGGCTGGTCAGGCCGGGACCGAGCACCGCCATGATGGCCAACGCGAAGATCAGCGAGGGGATCGCGAGCATGAGATTGGTCAGGCCGTTGACGACATCGTCCCACCAGCCGCCCCAATAGCCGGCGCTCAGGCCCAACGCGACGCCGATGACGCTATTGATGAGCTGCGAGACGATGCCGACCGTCAGCGAAACCCGCGCGCCATAGACGACGCGGGAATAGATGTCGCGGCCTTGGTCGTCGGTGCCGAACCACCAAGTCCAGCTCGGAGGCTCTTCCGCGTTGAGCAGATTGGCGTCCAGGACAGGATCGGTATGCGCCAGCCATGGCGCGAGCAGGCCGACCAGGATCGCAAGCGCGAACAGCGCGCCACCGATGATGAGATTGGCGCGGAGCTTCATGCGTATCTGATCCTGGGATCGATCACGCCGTAGAGCACGTCGATCAGCAGATTGATAGCGAGAAAGGACAGCACCACGACAAGAATGGAGCCCTGGACGGCCGGAATGTCGCGCTGCAGGACACTGTCGACCAGCAGCGAGCCGATGCCCGGCCAGGAGTACAGTTTCTCGACCACGACCGCCTGCCCCATCAGCCCGCCGAACTGCAGGCCGACGGTGGTGAGAATGATGACAAGCGCGTTGCGCATCACATGCCACTTCACGACTCGGGTCTCGCTCATGCCCTTGGAGCGCGCGGTGCGGACGAAATCCGCGGTCATGATCTCGAGGACCGCGGCGCGTGTCGTCCGCGCGAACAGCGCCATCGGCGAGACGCCGAGCGTCACGGCCGGGAGGATCAGATATTTCAGTCCGCCATCGCCATAGCCGAAACTCGGCAGCCAGCCGAGCTTCAACGCGAACAAGTACATCAGCACCAGTCCGAGCCAGAATTTGGCGATCGAAAGGCCTGATACCGCCACGACCATGGCCAGCGTGTCGACGATACCCCCCGGCTTCAGCGCGGCGATGAAACCCAGGGGAACACCGATCACGACGGAAAACGCCATGGCGGTGAAGATGAGCTGGAGCGTCGGCCATATCCGCTTGGCGATCATGAACGTCACAGGCTCGCGCGTCCGGAACGACGTTCCGAAATCACCGGTCGCAAGCTTGGCGATGTAGGCGCCGAAGCGGACATAGACGGGATCGTCGAGCCCGAGCTGCTTCTTCATGCGCAGCTCGACCTGCGGATCGGCATCGTCGCTCATCGACGAGACGATGCTGCCGGGAACGACGCTGAACAGCACGAACACCAGAGCCACCACTGCGAGCACGGTCGGAATGGTCTGCAGCAGGCGGCGGAACAGGAAGGAGAGCATCGGCACTTTTCCTCTCTCCCTCCGTCGTTCATGGCGACGGAGGGAGCGCGAGAGCGCGTGTCACTTCGCGGGCGAGGTCTCGTCGACCCAGAGGTCTTCGACGTTCTGATGGGTCAGTTCGGTCGCATTCAGCTGAACCCCCTTGAGCCACGGCTGCACGGCCATGACCGCCTTGTTGTAGTTGAAGAACCAGACCGGCGCCTCTTCGTAGAGAACAGCATTGGCCTTCTGCAGCAGCTGGGTACGCTTTGCAGCGTCATCGGACTGCCCCGCCTCGTCGATCAGCTTGTCGAACTCGGCATTCTTGAAGTTCATGTAGTTGCAGGCCGACTGCGGTGTCGATGAGTGGAAGCATTTGAGGGCGGCCTGCGGATCGGGTCCGGTCGCCTGCGAATAGACAAAGGCCTGGTAGTCGCCGCTGCGAACCACCTCCGCCAGCACCGCGGTCTCGACCTGCTTGACCTTGGCCTTGATGCCCACCCTGTCCAGCATCGGGATCACGGCCGAGACGATCGGCAGACCCCAGCTCTCGTTCTGGCTGGTGGTCCATTCGAATTCGAAGCCTGAGGGATAGCCGGCGTCGGCGAGCAGCTGCTTGGCCTTGGCGGGATCGAAGGCGTAGGGCTTCATGGCCTTGTCGTAGGCGGTAGAGGTGAGCGGCAGCCAGCTGGTGGCCCGGTAGGCCTTGCCCTTGACCAGCTTGTTGATGATCAGGTCGGTGTCGATCGCGTAGTTGATCGCCTGCCGGACCCGCTTGTCGGCGAACGGCTTGAACGCGGGATTCATCCCCATGTAGCGGGTGAAGACCTCGGCGACTTCCACGACCGTGCCCTTGAGGTCGGCGTCGTTCTGATAGGCGACATATTGCGCCGGTCCCAGCACCGAGGTGTCGATCTCCTTGTTGCGGAAGGCGACATCGCGTGCCGCGGCCTCCCCCATGACCGACACGATGATCTTGTCAGCGTAGGGCTTGCCGGGCTTGTAGAACCGATCCCAGCGCTCCAGAACGATGCGCGACCCCGGCACGTGCTCGACGAATTTGAAGGGTCCAAGACCGATCGGCTTCTGGAGAAAGCTCTCCTTGGCGGCCTCGTCGGCGGGATAGATCGACGTGATCGCGTTCCAGAAGTAGAAACCTGGATCGACCTTCTCGGTCAGCTTCATCTCGAAGGTAAAGTCGTCGATTTTCTTCAGGCCGGAGATCTCCTTGGCCTGGCCCTTCTCGACCGCCGCCGCGCCCTCGATCACGCGGACATAGCGCGCACCGGGATAAGCCTTGGTGCCGTCCATGATGCGGTTGTAGGTCCAGATGATGTCGTCGGCCGTCATCTTGCGGCCGTTGTGGAAATAGGCGTCGTCGCGCAGCTTGAAGGTATGAACGAGGCCTCCGCCCGAGACGACGTCCTCCTTGGCAAGCGCCAGAACCGGCTTGCCTTCCGTGGAATTCCAGATGTAGAGCGACCGGTGCAGCGCCTTGGCGTAGATCTCGTCCTGGGCGCGCTGCGTGGTAAGAATGTCCAGGCTGGTGAAGCTCGAGCCATAAGGCGCGGTCATGCGGATGGTTCCGCCCTTGCGCGGCGTCTGGGCCTCCGCCGAGGCCACCAGTGCCAGCCCCAAACCCGCGATGATCGCCACTATCCTGAACATCATGGTCCCTCCGACAACGCAGCGTGCTCTGGTCCGAGAGTTGACCATCCACGGCACGTCGAGCGCAAGCGTCTTGAAGGGGTTGACGTATGCGAGCGTCGCGCGCGGGCCCCACCGATTTGCGCAGAAGCCCGCTAGAACTCCGGCTGCCAGTCGCGCAATTTTCGCGCTGCAGCGGTGACATCCGCGATGGTCGGAAACGCCCCCACCTCGAGCATCATCGCCCTTGCCAGCCTGACGGCGCGTGCTTCGCTGATCGCGCGCCGGCGCGGATCCTCGATCAGCTCGAAGTCGATATTGTGGGCGAGGCCGAAGATGCGGCGGATGGTTTTTGCCGCGGCGAAGCCGACCGTGTCCGCGAACAGCCGCTGCATGTAGGCCTGCCGCTCGGCTTCCAGCCGTGCCGCGCCTGTCTCGCCGGCGAACAGTGAGGCGGGATAGGCATCGCCTGCGGCGCCAGCGCGCCAGAGCTCGAGGAACTTTCGCGTAAAATCGTTCCAGACCGTTTCCACCGTCTCCAGCACCCAGGCCTCGAAAGCACGCCGTTCGCCCGGCGTGCGCTCATGCCCGGCGGAGGCAAAATAGGCCATCAGGAGGTTGGCCAGCACGGCGCCGACATCGAAACCCATCGGGCCGTAGAACGCGAATTCGGGGTCGATCACCCGCGTCTCGCCGCCCGTGACCATGATCGAGCCGGTGTGCAGGTCGCCGTGGAGCAGCGCCTCGGGGCTCGCCATGAACTTCAGCTTCAACCGGGAGATCGCGACGTGGAGGTCCATATCCTCGCGAAGCTCTGCGGCGAGCGCATCGAGATACGGCGCAGTCCAGCGGTTCTGCTCGGCGACGCGGTAAGGATCGGTGAAGATCAGATCCTCGGTGATCTTGCACAGCGCATGGTTGCCGGCGAAAGCTGCGATGCCCTGCTTCTTCTCGGCCGCCGACACCGCGAGGTCGGAGGTGAAGAACAATGTCCGCGCCATGAAGGTGGTGATGTCATCGACAAAGCGCGGATACTGCGAGCCCGCAACCATCCCCTTGCGCATGATGATGTGGGGCTCGAGCAGCTCCATCACCGTCAGCGCCAGGGCCTCGTTGTGATGCAGCAGCGCCGGCACGAGGCCGGGCGCGAGCTCGGCCTGCCGCGACAAAGCGAGATATTCGTAATGAGCCCGGGACAACGGCAGCGGCCAGCTCTCGCCGACGAGGCGGACATAGGGCAGCGCCTGCTTCACGGCGATGCCGCCGCGGCCGCCCTTGACGATGAAAACGAGATTGAGATTGCCGTCGCCGACTTCGGTGATCGACCAGGAGGCCGGCTCGCCGCCGAGGGTCGCGGCGAGATCCGCAACGCCCGCGAGATAGTCCCGCAACGCCGCCTCATGCAAAATCCGGTAGTCCCCCTGCCCCTGCGCCATGACGATCCCATCCCATGCTTGGCATGGCCGTATCGTTACTCCCGCTCCAGGAAGCTCGAGCCGATCTCGGCCTTTCTTTTGATCGGATCGTAATCACAATAGACGCTGTCCGCCACCAGCGTGTAGCTGGCGCTGACGGTGTATTTGTCTGTTTTGACCGAGTTCAGGCCGATCACCGCGGTGCTCTTGCCGCCGTTCCATTTGAATGGGGTCGAGCTCTTGGCCTGCTCGCAGGCGATCACGGCCTCGTTGAAGACATAGCCCTCGACGAACGCCTTCAGGGTGCGCACCTGCACGGCCATCTTCCACTCGAAATAGCCGATGGCGCCGAGACCGGCGACGATCAGCACTAGAAGCGCGACGACGATCCTCTGAAAAGTCATTCTTCCCCCAACCAAGCCAACCACGAAATTAAAACGGCATGCCCATCAATTTCGACAGGCGCTCGATCGACAAATAGCCGGCGTGATAGGCGACCATGGCGATCCCGTAGATGACCGCCGAGATGATGGTGGTCCAGATCAGCTTGCCCCCCATCCGCGTCAGGATCGGCGCGCCGGGGTCGCTGCCCGGCACTCCGACGCCGTCCTCGTGCTGGCTGCGCACGCCAAACGGCAGCGTCAGGAACAGCGCGACCCACCAGATGACGAAGTAGATCGCGATCGCGGTTGATATCTGGATGGCCATGGCTTCGGCCTATGCCTGCTCGATTTCGACCAGCGCGCCGGAAAAATCCTTCGGGTGCAGGAACAGCACCGGCTTGCCGTGGGCGCCGATCTTCGGCACGCCGTCGCCGAGCACCCTTGCCCCCTCCTTCACCAGCGTGTCGCGCGAGGCGATGATGTCGACCACCTCGTAGCAGACGTGGTGGATGCCGCCGTCGGCGTTGCGGTCCAGGAACTTTGCGATCGGCGAGGCCTCGCCGAGCGGCTCGATGAACTCGATCTTGGTGTTGGGCAGCGTCGCGAACACCGTGGTGACGCCATGCTCGGGCAGCGCGACGGCCTCCGAGATCTGGGCCCCGAATGCGGTGCCATAGATTTTGGCGGCCTTGACGGCGTCCTTGGTCGCGATCGCGACATGGTTGAGCCGGCCCAGCATGTTTCTCTCCCGTTACACTGTCAGCACATGTACCAGACAGGGGGGCTTTTTGCCCCAATGTTCGTTGATCACGGAGCGGACAGCGCGTCGCACCGACTCCGCCAGCGCATCCGGGTCGCGACGGCGCGCCTTCGGCAGGCCCTCGACGGTGGAGACCACGGCGTCGAAGACGAGGTCGTCGAAGGGCTCGCCCGCTTTGTTCTTCTCGGGGATACCGACGAGTTCGACCGCGGGATCGTCGGCAAGCTCGCCCTGCTCCGTCATGGCGATGGCGACAAAGGCGCAGCCGGAGAAGGCCATGCGGCGCCGCTCGCCCACCGCGCGGGACTTGGAGTCCTCCAGAATCGTGCCGTCCTTGTAGAGACGGCCCGCAGGCACTTGCCCAATGATGCCGGGATCGCCGGGGCCGAGCTTGACGAGATCGCCGTTGCGGCAGACCAGCACGCGCGGCACGCCGGCGGCACGCGCGAGCTTGGCGTGCTCATTCAGGTGCAGGGCCTCGCCATGGACGGGGATCAGGAGCTGCGGCCTGGTCCAGGCGATCATGTCGCGCAATTCGTCGCGGCGGGGATGACCGGAGACATGGACCAGCTGGTCGCGGTCGGTGATGACCTCCACGCCCTGCAAGACCAGGCCATTGATGATGGCCCCGACCGCCTTCTCGTTGCCGGGAATGGTGCGCGAGGAGAAGATGACGCTGTCGCCACGGTTGAGCGTGATCTCGGGATGGTCGTCATTGGCGATGCGCGCCAGCGCGGCACGCGGCTCGCCCTGGCTGCCGGTGCAGAGCGCCAGCACCTTGTCCTGCGGCAGATGACCGTAGACCTCGGCGGAGCGGAAACTCTGCACGCCGTCGAGATAGCCGGTCTCGCGCGCGACCTGCACCACGCGTTCCATGGCGCGGCCGACCACGACGACCTCACGGTCGGCGGCCTTCGCAGCGATGGCGACGGCCTTGAGGCGCGCGACATTGGAGGCAAAGGTCGTGACCGCGACGCGGCCCTTGGCGGCCTTGACGAGCTCGGTGATGGAGCTCGCAACCTCGGCTTCCGAGGGTGAGCGGCCGTCGCGCACGGCGTTGGTGGAATCACCGATCAGGGCGAGCAGGCCCGCATCGCCGAGCTCCCGCAGCCGCTTTTCGTCGGTCGGGCGGCCGATGATCGGGGTCGGATCGATCTTCCAGTCGCCGGTGTGCAGCACCGTGCCGACTTCGGTGTGAATCGCGAGCGCATGCGACTCCGGAATCGAATGGGCGACCGGGATGAACTCGACGTTGAACGGGCCGATATCGACGCGCCCGCCTGACGGCACCACCGTCACCGGGATCTTGGGCGCATTGCGCTCGGCGGCGCACTTGGCCTCGAACAGCGCGGCGCTGAACTGCGTCGCGTAGATCGGACATTTCAGCTTCGGCCAAAGGTCGATGATGGCGCCGAAATGATCCTCATGGGCGTGGGTCAGCACCAGCCCCATCAGATTCTTGCGTTCCTTCTCCAGGAAGCTGACGTCGGGCATGATCAGGTCGATGCCCGGCAGATGCTCCTCGTCGCCGAAGGAGACGCCGAGATCGATCGCCAGCCAGGCGCGCTGCTGGCGGTTGCCGAGGCCGTAGATCGACAAATTCATGCCGATCTCGCCGACCCCGCCGAGCGGTGCAAATACCAGTTCTTCCGGCTTCGCCATCACGCAGCTCCCACGGAGGCGGCCGTGCCGAAGAACACCTCGCCCGCGGCGACCGGCACGCGCCGGCCCTCCGCGGTGCGGACGATCAGGCAGCCGGTGTCGTCGATCGTGTCAAAAATGCCGTCCAGCGTCATCACTCCCGTGTGGATCGCGACCCGCTCGCCGAGGCCGGCGGCGCGCTCCAGCCACAATTTGCGAATTTCGGCAAAGCCACGGCCATTGTCCCAGATACCGCGGAATTCCACCCAGGCATCGGAGAGCGCCGAGAACAACTCCTCCGCACTGATCTGGACGCCGAGCGCGGCCAGCGACACCGCAGGCGTCGGCGTACCCTCGGGCGCGGCGACGACGTTGGTGCCGATGCCGACGACGATGGCAAGACGGTCGCCGATGGCTTCGGCCTCCAGGCCGATGCCGACCAGCTTCTTGCCGCCGGCCAGCACGTCGTTCGGCCATTTCAGGGCGTAGCGGGGACGGCCCTCGCCGAGGCGCAGTGCAGCCTCCAGGCTGACCTTCTCCAGGGCGGCCTCCTCGGCCAGCCCGGCCGCAAAGCCGATCGTCGCGGCGACGGAAGGGGCAACGTCCAGGACTTCGAGGACGCTGGCTGCAAGGTTGCCCTTTGGTGCGATCCAAGGGCGCTGGCGGCGGCCGCGGCCGGCGGTCTGCTCCGACGTCACGAACCACATCGGGCCGCGTTCGCCGCGCCTCGCGTGCTCGATCGCCTCGGTATTGGTCGAGCCGGTCCGTTCGAAAGCTGCGAGCTTGTAGCCCGCCGACGCCGCACGAGGACCGAGCGCGAATGCCATCCTAGAACAGCGACTTGGCGGCGGCGGAGGCGACGCTCACCACCGGGCCCGCGAACAGGGCGAACAGAATGTTGAACAGGCCCGCGACCGCCAGCACCGTCTTGACTTCGACGCGCACCGGATCGACCTGCCCGGCCGGCTCGTCGAAATACATCGTCTTGACGATGCTGAGATAGTAGTAGGCGCCGACCACGCTGGAGAGCACGCCGATCACGGCGAGCGTGAACAGGTTCGCCTTGATGGCGGCGACGAAGACGTACCATTTGGCGAAGAAGCCGGCGAGCGGCGGGATGCCGGCGAGCGAGAACAGCAGCATCGCGAACATGAAGGCGAGCAGCGGATTGGTCCGAGAGAGACCTGCGAAATCGCTGATCTGCTCCACCGGCTGGCCGTTCCGCTTCATCGCCAGGATGATGGCGAAGGAGCCCAGCGTCATCGCGACATAGATCACGATGTACATCAAGACGCCCTGCGCGCCCTCGACCGTGCCTGCGGCAAGTCCGACCAGGGCAAAGCCCATATGGCCGATCGAGGAATAGGCCATCAGGCGCTTGATGTTGCTCTGGCCGATCGCGGCGAACGAGCCCAGCGCCATCGAGGCGATCGACACGAACACCAGGATCTGCTGCCACTGCGAGACGATGCCCGGGAATGCGGTCAGCGTGACGCGGGTGAAGACCGCGAGCGCGGCCACTTTCGGGGCCGAGGCGAAGAAGGCTGTCACAGGCGTCGGTGCGCCCTCGTAGACGTCGGGTGTCCACATGTGGAACGGCACCGCCGAGACCTTGAAGCAGAGGCCGGCGAGCAGGAACACCAGGCCGAACAACAGGCCGACATTCGAGATCGTCGCGGCCGCCGCGATGCCGGTGAAGGCCACCGTGCCCGTGAAGCCGTAGATCAGCGAGGAGCCGTAGAGCAGCATGCCCGAGGACAGCGCGCCGAGCACGAAGTACTTCAGGCCGGCTTCGGTCGACTTGGCGTTGTCGCGGTTCGAGGCCGCGACAACGTAGAGCGCCAGCGACATCAATTCGAGGCCGAGATAAAGCGAGATCAGATCGCCGGCCGAGATCAGCACCATCATGCCGAGCGTCGAGAGCAGCACCAGGATCGCATATTCGAAGATGCGGCGCGACGGATCCGACAGGAACTCGGTCGACAGCACCAGCGTCACCGCCGAGCCGATCAGGGCCAGGATCTTCATGAAGCGGGCAAAATCATCGACGATGAAGCTGCCGCCGAAGGTCACGTGCTTGCCCGCGGGCAGCATGTATTCGAGCACGCCGACAACGATCAGGAGCAGCACCGCAAGCGTCGTGACCGTCTTGGTGGTCTCCTGCCCGCGATAGGCGCCGAGCATCAGGAGTGCCATCGCCCCGACCGCGAGCACGAGCTCGGGCAGCACCGGCGCCAGTTGATAACCTGCAGTCTCAAAGCTCATGGCGATATCCTGACCTGCCCGCTCACTGGAGCAGTGCGGCGGCCTTCACGGCCGTCACAGCGGTGTTGTAATTGTTGACGAGTTGCTGGACCGAGGCCGCCGACATGTCGAGCACCGGCTTCGGATAGATGCCGAACAGGATCGTCAGCGCGATCAGCGGGAACAGCGTCAAGCCCTCCCGGAAGGTGAGATCCTTCATGCTCGCCAGCGACGGCTTGACCAGCGCCCCGAACACGACCTTGCGGTAGAGCCACAGCGCGTAGCAGGCCGACAGGATCACGCCGAAGGTGGCGAAGAACGCGGTCGGGATCGAGACCTTGAAGGTACCGAGCAGCGTCATGAACTCGCCGACGAAGCCAGAGGTGCCGGGCAGGCCGACATTGGCCATGGTGAAGACCATGAAGGTCAGCGCGTAGAGCGGCATCCGGTTGACGAGGCCGCCATAGGCCGCGATCTCACGGGTGTGCATGCGGTCGTAGACGATGCCGACGCAGAGGAACAGCGCGCCGGAGACGATGCCGTGCGAGATCATCTGGAACACGCCGCCGGCGACACCCTGCATGGTACCGGCGAAAATGCCCATGGTGACGAAGCCCATATGCGCCACCGAGGAGTACGCAATCAGCTTCTTCATGTCCTCCTGCATCAGCGCCACCAACGAGGTGTAGATGATGGCGATGGCCGAAAGCGTGAAGACCAGCGGCGCGAAGTCGTGCGAAGCCAGCGGGAACATCGGCAGCGAGAAGCGCAGGAAGCCGTAGCCGCCCATCTTCAGAAGGATCGCGGCCAGGACCACCGAGCCTGCGGTCGGCGCCTCGACGTGGGCGTCGGGGAGCCAGGTGTGCACCGGCCACATCGGCATCTTCACCGCGAACGAGGCGAAGAAGGCGAGCCACGCCCAGGTCTGCAGCGAGCGCGGCACGGCGGTGTGCATCAGGGTCGGGATGTCGGTGGTGCCGCCGTTCCAGTACAGCGCCATGATCGCGAGCAGCATCAGCACCGAGCCGAGCAGCGTGTAGAGGAAGAACTTGAAAGATGCATAGACCCGGCGCGGACCGCCCCAGACGCCGATGATCAGGAACATCGGGATCAGGCCGCCTTCGAAGAACAGGTAGAACAGCACGAGATCGAGCGCCGAGAAGGTGCCGATCATCAGCGTTTCCAGGATCAGGAACGCCATCATGTATTCGCGGACGCGGTTGGTAATCGCCTTCCAGCTCGCGATGATGCAAAACGGCATGATGGCGGTGGTCAGGATCACCAGCGGCAACGAGATGCCGTCCACGCCCATGTGGTAGGTGATGCCGGTGGCAAGCCAGTTCGCCTTCTCGACGAACTGGAAGTCGGCGCTCGACGCATCGAACCGCATGACCAGGATCACCGACACAGCGAAGGTGATCAGCGTGGTCCACAGCGCGATCCAGCGCGAGTTGCGCCGGGCCGCCTCGTCGTCGCCACGGCTGAGATAGACGATCAGCGCGCCGACCAGCGGCAGGAACGTCGTGACGGATAGAATTGGCCAGGTCGTCATTTACTGGCCTCCAAAGCCGAACATGAACCAGGTGATCAGGCCGGCGGCACCGATCAGCATGGCGAACGCGTAGTGGTAGAGATAGCCGGTCTGGATTTTCACGACGTTGCGGGTGACGTCCAGCACGCGGGCTGAGACGCCATCGGGGCCGAGACCGTCGATGATGAAGCCGTCACCCTTCTTCCAGAGCTGATAGCCAATCCACTTCGCCGGACGGACGAAGATGATGTCGTAGAGCTCGTCGAAGTACCATTTGTTGAGCAGGAACTTGTACAGCATTGGCTGCGTGTTCGCGAGCTCGACCGGCAGATAAGGCCGGCGGATGTAGAACAGGTATGACACCAGGAAGCCCAGCACCATCATCACCGTCGGCAGGAAGGCGATGGTCTCGGGAATGTGGTGCATCTCCTCGATGATATGCGGGTTCATCTTCACGGACTCGCGGAAGAACTCCTCGATGCCGTGACCGGCGAACAGCTCCTTGAACGGGAAGCCGGCCAGGATAGAGCCGACCGCAAGCACACCGATCGGGATCAGCATCCAGATCGGCGCTTCATGTGCGGCCTCGTAGTGGTGCTCGTCATGCGGCTCGCCGTGGAAGGTCTTGAAGATGAGGCGCCACGAGTAGAACGAGGTCAGGCCGGCCGCGACGACCGTCATCAGGAAGCCGTACATCGCGAACGGATTGTGCGAGGCGTAGGCGGACTCGATGATCGCGTCCTTGGAGAAATAGCCCGCGGTCAGCGGGAATCCCGTGAGCGCGAGCGTGCCGACCACCATCACCGCGTAGGTGTAGGGGATCTTGCGCCAGAGGCCGCCCATGTTGCGGATGTCCTGCTCGTGATGCATCGCATAGATCACCGAGCCGGAGCCCAAGAACAACAGCGCCTTGAAGAAGGCGTGCGTGAACAAATGGAACATGCCTACCGAATAGGCCCCTGCTCCCATCGCCACGAACATGTAGCCGAGCTGCGAACAGGTCGAGTAAGCGACGATGCGCTTGATGTCGTTCTGGACCAGGCCAATGGTCGCCGCGAAGAACGCCGTAGTGGCGCCGAAGAACATCACGACGGCCTGCGCGTTCGGCGCGAGTTCGAACAGCGGCGACAGGCGCGCCACCATGAAGACGCCGGCGGTGACCATGGTCGCGGCGTGGATCAGCGCCGACACCGGGGTCGGGCCTTCCATCGCGTCCGGCAGCCAGGTGTGCAGCAGGAACTGCGCCGATTTGCCCATCGCGCCCATGAACAGCAGCAGGCAGGTCAGGGTCAGCGCGTCGGCGTGCCAGCCGAGGAAGTCGATGGTCTTGCCGGTCAACCCGGGCGCAGCGTGGAAGATGGTCTCGAAATCGGTCGAGCCGGCCAGCAGGAAGATCGCGAAGATGCCGAGCGCGAAGCCGAAATCGCCGACACGGTTGACCACGAAGGCCTTGATGGCGGCGGCGTTCGCCGACGGTTTCTGGTACCAGAAACCGATCAGGAGGTAGCTTGCCAGACCCACGCCTTCCCAGCCGAAGAACAGCTGCACGAGGTTGTCGGCGGTCACCAGCATCAGCATGGCGAAGGTGAACAGCGAGAGATAGCCGAAGAAGCGCGGCCGGTTCGGATCCTCGTCCATGTAGCCGATGGAATAGAGGTGCACCAGCGAGGACACGGTGGTCACGACCACCAGCATCACGGCGGTGAGCGTGTCGACCCGCAGCGTCCAGTAGACCTGGAGATCGCCGGAGAGGATCCACGGCAGCAGCGGAATGCGCATGTCGTGGTGCATGAAGCCGACATCGACCAGCGTCATCCAGGACAGCGCCGCCGACACGAACAGCAACGCCGTGGTGATCAGCTCGGCAGCGCGCGAGCCCGCCGCGGGCGGCTCGGAGACGTGGTGGTCGTCGTGGCCATCTCCGGGTTCGTGATGAGTCTCGTGGACGACCGACGCATCCTCGTTGATCGTGTCCGACGCATGGGCGTGCGCGCCATGACCGTGATCATCGTGATGCTCGACCGTGTCGCCCGAGGGGTTGCGGGCATGCGCGCCGAACAGCGCGATCAGGCCAGCCAGAATGGCGCCCAGCAGAGGCAGGAAGACGATTGCCTGGACCATGATTTACTCTTTCCGCATGATCTGGTCGGAAAACCGGTGTCCACTTTTCCGGATCATGCGATCAGCCCTTCATCAGATTGACGTCCTCAACCGCGATCGAGCCGCGGTTGCGGAAATAGACCACCAGGATGGCGAGACCGATCGCGGCTTCAGCGGCCGCGACGGTGAGCACCAGGAGCGCGAAGACCTGCCCGACGATGTCGCCGAGGAAGGTCGAGAACGCCACGAGGTTGACGTTGACCGCGAGCAGGATCAGCTCGATCGACATCAGGATGACGATGATGTTCTTGCGGTTCAGGAAGATGCCGAGGATCCCGAGCGTGAACAGGATCGCGCCGACCGCAAGATAGTGTCCGAGCCCGATCGTCATTTCACCCACTCCGCCGCGTCAGAGTCCTGGAGCCCCTGCCCCGGCGCCACCTTGCGTATCGCCATCGCTATTTCGGGCGTGCGCGCGTTCTGAATGTTGATGTCCTGCCGCTTGACGCTCGCCTTGTGCCGCAGCGTCAGCACGATGGCGCCGATCATCGCGACCAGCAGCACCATGCCCGAGAGCTGGAAGTAGTGGATGTACTTGGTATAGAGCACCAGGCCGAGCGCCTCGGTATTGGAGACGTTGGTCGGGATCGCCGCCGTGATCGTCTTGGCGACGCCGGGGTTGATGACCCAGAAGCCGACCGTGAGCAGCAGCTCGAACAGGAAGATGCCGCCGATCACGAGGCCGACCGGCAGGTATTCGATGAAGCCCTCGCGCAGCTCGAGGAAGTCGACGTCGAGCATCATGATCACGAACAGGAACAGGACCGCGACCGCACCGACATAGACGACGATCAGGATCATCGCGAGGAATTCGGCGCCCATCAACACGAACAGACCGGAGGCGTTGACGAAGGCCAGGATCAGGTACAGCACCGAGTGCACGGGATTGCGCGAGACAATCACCATCACCGCCGAGGCGACACAGACGCCGGCGAACAGATAGAAGAACAGCGCGGGAAGGATCATGCTCTCATCTCACCGGTACGGCGCGTCGAGTTCGATCGCTTTCGCGATCTCGCGTTCCCAGCGGTCGCCATTGGCGAGCAGCTTGGCCTTGTCATAGAACAGTTCCTCGCGGGTCTCGGTCGCGAACTCGAAGTTCGGACCTTCGACGATGGCATCGACCGGACAGGCTTCCTGGCAGAGGCCGCAATAGATGCACTTCACCATGTCGATGTCGTAGCGCACGGTGCGGCGGGTGCCGTCGTTGCGGCGCGGGCCGGCTTCGATGGTGATGGCCTGCGCCGGGCAGACCGCTTCGCACAGCTTGCAGGCGATGCATCGCTCTTCGCCGTTCGGATAGCGGCGCAGCGCATGCTCGCCGCGGAAGCGCGGCGAGATCGGGCCCTTCTCGAAGGGATAGTTCAGCGTCGGCTTCGGCTGGAAGAAATAGCGCATGGCGAGGAAGAACGCCGAGACGAATTCCGACAGCAGGAGCGAGCGTGCAGTGGCGTTGATGTTGATACCCATGACGGCCCTCACTTCGGCGCGATGTCGGCGAAGTGCAGCACACCGGCCACCACGATCACCATCGCTAGCGACAACGGCAGGAACACTTTCCAGCCGAGGCGCATCAGTTGATCGTAGCGGTAGCGCGGCACGATCGCCTTGGCCATCGCGAACAGGAAGAACATGAAGAACAGTTTCAGCGAGAACCAGATGATCCCCGGCACCCAGTTGAAGGGCGGCAGGTCCACCGGCGGCAGCCAGCCTCCGAGGAACAGGATCGTTGCCATCGCGCACATCGTGGCAATCGCGACATACTCGCCGAGCATGAACAGAAGATACGGCGTCGAGCCGTACTCGACCATGAAGCCGGCGACGAGCTCGGATTCTGCTTCGACGAGGTCGAACGGCGGGCGGTTGGTTTCAGCCAGCGCCGAGACGTAGAAGATCACGAACATCGGGAACAGCGGCCAGACGTACCAGTTCAGGATGGTGAGCTGCGGCAGCCCGATCAGGCTGGCGAGGCCGCGGACATGCTGCGCCTCGACCACGGCCGAGAGGTTCAGCGTGCCGGCGCAGAGCAGCACCGTGATGATGACGAAGCCGATCGAGACCTCGTAGGACACCATCTGCGCCGCCGAGCGCAGCGCCGCGAGGAACGGATATTTCGAGTTCGACGACCAGCCGGCCATGATGATGCCGTAGATCGACAGCGACGAGATCGCGAAGATGAAGAGAACGCCGACGTTGATGTCGGAGATCACCCAGCCGAGATTGGTAGGGATCACCGCCCAGGCCGCGAGCGCGAGCACGCACGAGACCAAGGGAGCAAGAAGAAACACGCCCTTGTTGGCGCCGGACGGGATGATCGGCTCCTTCAGCACGAACTTCAGGAGGTCGGCGAAGGATTGCAGCAGGCCCCAGGGACCAACCACATTCGGGCCGCGGCGGATCTGCACCGCCGCCCAGATCTTGCGGTCGGCGAGCAGGATGTAGGCGATCGCCACCAGCAGAACGACCAGCACCAGGACGCTCTGCGCGATCATGATGATCAGCGGCCAGAGGAACCCGGTCCAGAATGCGCTTTCGAAGAATTCCATCGGCTCACTCCGCTGCGGTCAGCATCTGCCCGGAGGCAAGCCGCGAACATTCCGCCATCACGGCGGACGCACGCGCGATTGGGTTGGTCAAATAGAAGTCCTCGACAAGCGGCTTGAACGGGGCCTTCTCCGTCGAGCCGCCCTTCCCCGCGAGCTTCCTGATCTGGTCGGCCGAGCCGGGCTCGATCTGGTCGAGACGGATCAGATGCGGCACTGCCTTGAAGATCGCCTGGCGCAGGGCCGAAAGCGAGTCATAGCCGAGCTTCTTGCCGAGCGCCTCCGACAGCGCGCGGATAATCGCCCAGTCCTCGCGGGCCTCGCCCGGCGGGAATGCGGCCCGTCCGGTCATTTGCACGCGGCCTTCGGTGTTGACGTAGATCGCGGACTTCTCGGTATAGGCGGCGGCCGGCAGGATCACGTCGGCGCGATGGGCGCCGCGGTCGCCGTGGGTGCCGATATAGACGACGAAGGTGCCGTCCGACGGCTTGATCTCGTCGGCGCCGAGCAGAAACAGCAGATCGAGCGTCCCGAACGTCGTCATCTGCGCCGCATTCAGCCCGCCCTGACCGGCGACAAAGCCGATATCGAGCGCGCCGACGCGCGAGGCGCTCTCGTGCAGCACGCCAAAGCCGTTCCAGCCGTCCTTGAGCGCGCCGACGTCGAGCGCGAGCTTGGCCGCGGCTGCGAGAATGGCGGCGCCGTCGTGGCGCGAGGCGGCGCCCGCGCCGACCAGGATGATGGGGTTCTCGGCGTTCTTCAGCACGTCCATGAAGGAGTGCTTGCCGGCCGCGAGCTCACCGAGCGTGTCGGTGCCCGCGCCGAGGTGATCATAGTCGTAAGTGAGGTCGGGCTTGGCGCCGATCACGCCGACCTTGAAGCCGCCGGCGCGCCAGCGCTTGCGGATGCGGGCGTTGAACACGGCCGCCTCTTTCCGCGGATTGGCGCCGATGATGAGCAGCGCATCGGCCTGCTCGACGCCGGCGAGCGTCGGATTGAAGATGTAGGAGCCGCGGCCGAGCGCGGGATCGAAGGCGTCGCCGCCCTGCACCGCCAGATTGGCCGAGCCGTATTGGGCCAGCAAGTCCTTCAGCGCGAACATCTCTTCGACGCCGGCGAGGTCGCCCGCGATCGCGCCGATGCGCTTGCCGTCGGTGCGGGCCGCTTTCGCGGCGATCGCGGCAAAGGCCTCGGGCCAGCTCGCCGCGCGCAGCTTGCCGGCTTCGCGGATATAGGGCCGGTCGAGGCGCTGGGTGCGCAGGCCGTCGACGACGTGACGGGTCTTGTCGGAGATCCACTCCTCGTTCACGGCCTCGTTGATGCGCGGCAGGATACGCATCACTTCGCGGCCGCGGGTGTCGACGCGGATCGCGGATCCCACGCCGTCCATCACGTCGATCGACTGGGTCTTGCCGAGCTCCCACGGGCGCGCGGCGAAAGCATAGGGCTTCGAGGTCAGCGCGCCGACCGGGCAGATGTCGACGAGATTGCCTTGCAATTCCGAGGTCAGCGCGTGCTCGAGATAGGTCGTGATCTCCATGTCCTCGCCGCGGCCGGTCGCACCCATTTCGGGGGCGCCGGCCACTTCCGCCGAGAAGCGGACGCAGCGGGTGCACTGGATGCAGCGGTTCATCGAGGTCTTGACCAGCGCGCCGAGATATTTGTCCTCGACCGCGCGCTTGTTCTCGGCGAAGCGGCTGGTGTCGACACCGTAGCCCATCGCCTGGTCCTGGAGGTCGCACTCGCCGCCCTGATCGCAGATCGGGCAATCCAGCGGATGGTTGATCAGAAGGAATTCCATCACGCCTTCGCGCGCCTTCTTCACCATCGGCGAACGGGTGGAGATTTCCGGCGGCTCGCCCTTGGGGCCTGGACGGCAATCGCGCACGCCCCAGGCGCAGCTCGCGACCGGCTTCGGGCCGCCCTTCACCTCGACGAGGCACATCCGGCAATTGCCGGCGATCGACAGCCGCTCATGATAGCAGAAGCGCGGAATCTCGGCGCCGGCCGCTTCGCACGCCTGGAGCAGCGTGTATTCGGCGGGGACATCGATCTCTTTACCGTCGATGATGAGCTTGGTCATTCTCTCTACTCCGCCGCGACCATGTTCACGGGATCGCGGACGCCGATATCGTCGATGTCGGACTTGTGCGAATATTGGTCGATGCGCGCTTCGATCTCGTGACGGAAATGCGCTATCAGGCCCTGGATCGGCCACGCCGCCGCGTCGCCAAGCGCGCAGATGGTGTGGCCTTCGACCTGCTTGGTGACTTCCAGCAGCATGTCGATCTCGCGCTTGTGGGCGCGGCCTTCGGCCATGCGGGTCAAGACGCGCCACATCCAGCCGGTGCCTTCGCGGCACGGCGTGCACTGGCCGCAGCTCTCATGCTTGTAGAAATAGGAGATGCGGGCGATGGCGCGGATCAAATCGGTTGACTTGTCCATCACGATCACGGCCGCGGTGCCGAGACCCGAGCGCAGCTTGCTCAAGCTGTCGAAATCCATCGGCGTGTCGATGATCTGCTCGGCCGGCACCATGCGCACGGAGGAGCCGCCGGGGATCACGGCCTTGAGGTTGTCCCAACCACCGCGGATGCCGCCGCAATGCTTCTCGATCAGGTCACGGAACGGAATGCCCATGGCCTCTTCGACGTTGCAGGGCCGCTCGACATGGCCGGAGATGCAGAACAGCTTGGTGCCGACATTGTTCGGACGACCGATGCCGGCGAACCATGCCGCGCCACGGCGCAGGATGTCCGGCGCAACCGCGATCGACTCGACATTGTTGACGGTGGTCGGGCAGCCGTACAGGCCGACATTGGCCGGGAACGGCGGCTTCAGGCGCGGCTGGCCCTTCTTGCCTTCGAGGCTCTCGAGCAGCGCGGTTTCCTCGCCGCAGATATAGGCGCCGGCGCCGTGGGCGACGTAGATGTCGAACGGCCAGCCGTTGACGTTATCCTTGCCGACCAGCTTGGCCTCATAGGCCTGGTCGATCGCCGCCTGGAGATGCTCGCGCTCGCGGATGAACTCGCCGCGGACATAGATGTAGCAGGCATGCGCGTTCATCGCGCAGCTCGCGATCAGGCAGCCCTCGATCAGGAGATGCGGATCGTGCCGCATGATCTCGCGATCCTTGCAGGTCCCGGGCTCGGATTCGTCGGCGTTGACGACGAGATAGCTCGGCCGGCCGTCGGTCGATTCCTTGGGCATGAACGACCATTTCAGGCCGGTCGGGAAGCCGGCGCCACCGCGGCCGCGCAGCCCCGACGCCTTCATCTCGTTGATGATCCAGTCACGGCCCTTGTCGATGATGTTCTTCGTACCATCCCAGGCGCCGCGGCGCCGCGCGCCCTCGAGGCCCCAATCGTGGAGGCCGTAGAGGTTCTTGAAGATGCGGTCCTTGTCCTCGAGCATGTCAGTGCTTTCCGATCAACGGTTGGCTTGCTTGTAGGCAAGCCCGGCGGCGCAGACGGCGAAGGTCAGCGCCCAGAGCAGACTGGATTCCAGCGACGCGTTCAGGGCGAAGCGCTGAAGCAGGAAAATGAAGGTGGCCGCCACGGCGGAATGCATTGCGACGAAGCCCCACTTCTTCACAACACTGCTCCCTTCAACTGGCGGTAAGAGATCACGCATCAGGTGATTTCCTTCAGCGTGGTCGGCCCACCGGTCGGCGCCGAGAACTGGCGGCCGTTCTGCGGACCGGGCTTGGGCGGATTGCCCGAGGCAAAGCCATCGAGCACCTTGCCGAAGCTTTCCTTCGTCAGATCCTCATATGTGTCCTTGCCGATCAGCACCATCGGCGCATTCACGCAGGCACCGAGGCACTCCACCTCTTCCCAGCTGAAATTGCCGTCCTTGGAGAGATGGAAGGGCTCGTGATGAATGCGGTGCTCGCAGACGTGGATCAGATCCTCAGCGCCGCGCAGGCGACACGGCGTGGTGCCGCAGACCTGGACGTGGGCCTTCTTGCCGACCGGGCCCAGCTGGAACATCGTGTAGAAGGTCGCGACCTCGAGCACGCGGATATAGGGCATGTCGAGCATGTCGGCGATGACGCGGATCGCGGCTTCCGAGACCCAGCCGTCGTGCTGCTCCTGCGCCCGCCAGAGGATGGCGATGACGGCCGAAGCCTGGCGTCCGGCCGGATATTTCGCGATCTGCTGCTTGGCGAACGCGAGGTTTTCCTCCGTGAACGCAAAGCTCGCGGGCTGGACTTCCTTCGGTGCTAATCGGCGAACGGACATCTCTTCAATCTCTCACTGCACGCGGCGCGCTGTTTTCGCATTCAGGGCATTGATCCTGTCCTGCCAGAATGCGCTTGCGGTGCCGAAAACATTGTAGCCGACGTGGGTGGAGACCTTGATGCGGTCGAGGATCGACAGCTCGGTCACCGTTTCCATACGTCGGGTGCTGGGATCGTAGACGATCAGCTTCAGCGGGGTGTGTTCGAGGATGTAGCGCGAGACCGCGTGCGAACGGTCGCTGCCGTGCTCCTCGCACATGATGACGCTGTCGGCCTGGAGCAGCCGGGCGCCGCCCTTGATCGCCTCGATCTCGACGCCCTCGACGTCGAGCTTGATCAGGTACTTGCCGGTGCCTGCGATCTTGCCGTCGTCGATCAGATTATCCAGCGCAATGACCGGCACATCCTCGCCGCCCGCCGACGCATCGCCGGCGATGCTGAAGGCCTCGTGCTTGGTGCCTGACAGACGCGCGGTGCCACGGGCCGCGCCGATCGCGCATTTCATGGTCTCGAAGCGGCTGGCGTTAATGCGGGCGTTGTTGTCAAGCTTCGGATAGTTCTGCCCCGACGGCTCGATCGCGATCGCCTTGTGCGAGCCGAACGGCTTGCTCGACACCAGCACCGACCAATAGCCGTAATTCGCGCCGCAATCGAGCAGCGTGTAGTCGACGTCGATGGAATCGGCGAACAACAGCTCCAGCTCGTCCTCGTAATTGTAGGAGCGGTTGAGCAGCTTGCTCCAATAGCCGTCGCCGTAGGGAAATTCGAACACGGCGTCGGGGTTGAGCTTGATCGCGATATTGCGCTCGGGCAGCGTCTTGCGCAGCAGATTGGCGCAGGCGATGTAGCCCATATGCGAGAAGTGCGACGAGATCTTCGATCCCGTCACCAGCGCCAAGGCAGCCGTCCGCTCCCACAGGTTGGCCCCTTCAAGGGCCCCCGAGGCACGGTCAAACTGGATCGGCGCCTGCGCCATCACCGATCGACCTCTCCGAACACGATGTCGAGCGAGCCGAGGATCGCCGAGACGTCGGCGAGCAGATGACCGCGGCAGATGTGGTCCATCGCCTGCAGATGCGCAAAGCCGGGCGCGCGGATCTTGCACTTGTAGGGCTTGTTGGTGCCGTCCGAGATCAGAAAGACGCCGAACTCGCCCTTCGGCGCCTCGACCGCGGCGTAGACCTCGCCGGCGGGCACGTGGACGCCTTCGGTGTAGAGCTTGAAGTGGTGGATCAGCGCTTCCATCGAGCGCTTCATCTCGCCACGGCGCGGCGGCGCGACCTTGTTGTCCTCGACGACGACGGGACCCTTCCCGTCGGCCGCGTTCAGCTTCTGGATGCACTGCTTCATGATGCGCACGGACTGGCGCATCTCTTCCATGCGGATCAGATAGCGGTCATAGCAGTCGCCGTTCTTGCCGATCGGGATATCGAAATCCATCTCGGCGTAGCATTCATAGGGCTGCGACTTGCGCAGATCCCACGCCGCGCCCGAGCCGCGCACCATCACGCCCGAGAAGCCCCACTCCCAAGCTTCCTTCAGCGACACGACGCCGATGTCGACGTTGCGCTGCTTGAAGATGCGGTTGGCGGTGAGCAGCCGGTCGAGATCTTCGACCACTTTCAGGAACGGATCGCACCAGGCGTCGATGTCGTCGACTAGCTTCTGCGGCAGGTCCTGATGCACGCCGCCGACGCGGAAGTAGGCTGCGTGCATGCGACTGCCGGAGGCGCGCTCGTAGAACACCATCAGCTTTTCGCGCTCTTCGAAACCCCACAGCGGCGGGGTCAGTGCGCCGACGTCCATCGCCTGCGTGGTGACGTTGAGCAGATGCGACAGGATGCGACCGATCTCGCAATAGAGCACGCGGATTAGCTGCGCGCGGCGCGGCACCTCGATGCCGAGCAGCTTTTCTGCAGCCATGCAGAAGGCGTGCTCCTGGTTCATCGGCGCGACGTAGTCGAGGCGGTCGAAATAAGGGATCGCCTGCAGATAGGTCTTCTGCTCGATCAGCTTTTCGGTGCCGCGGTGAAGCAGGCCGATATGCGGGTCGACGCGGGCGACGACTTCGCCGTCAAGCTCCAGCACCAGGCGCAGCACGCCGTGCGCCGCCGGATGCTGCGGACCGAAGTTGATGGTGAAGTTGCGAAGGACTTCGGGTTGCTCGTTCATGATCAGACCTTCGGCCCTGCTTTTTCATCCCCTGGAAGGACCGGATAGTCGGCGCCCTCCCACGGGGACAAAAAGTCGAACTTGCGGAATTCCTGGTTGAGCCTGACCGGCTCGTACACCACCCGCTTCTCCTGGTCGTCGTAGCGGACCTCGAGGAAGCCGGTGGTCGGGAAGTCCTTGCGCAGCGGATGACCCTCGAAGCCGTAATCGGTCAGGAGGCGGCGCATGTCGGGATGACCGACGAAGATCACGCCATAGAGGTCATAGGCCTCGCGCTCGAACCAGTCGGCGCCGGGAAACACCTCGATCAGCGAGGGCACCTGCGTGGTCTCGTTGGCCTGCGCCTTGAGCCGGATCCGCGCGTTCAGGGTCGGTGACAGGAAGTGATAGATCACGTCGAAGCGTTTTTCGCGCGACGGATAATCCGCGGCCGTGATGTCGGTGAAGTTGATGAAGCGGCAGTTCGGGTCATCGCGGAGGTACTTGACCACCTCGACGATTTTGCTGACCTCGACATCCACCGTGAGTTGGTTGAAGGCCACCGAATGACCGATGGCGGCGCCCGGAAGCGCGCTAACGATCGTCTGCCCCAGGGCGTCGAGCTTGGCGTCGTCCATGACGTAAAACCTTAGCGTTCGATTGTGCCGGTGCGGCGGATCTTCTTCTGCAGCAGCAGCACGCCGTAGAGCAGCGCTTCCGCCGTGGGCGGGCAGCCCGGCACATAGATGTCGATCGGCACGATGCGGTCACAACCGCGCACGACCGAGTAGGAATAGTGATAATAGCCGCCGCCGTTGGCGCAGGAGCCCATCGAGATGACGTAGCGCGGCTCGGGCATCTGGTCGTAGACCTTGCGCAACGCAGGCGCCATCTTGTTGGTCAGGGTCCCCGCGACGATCATCACGTCCGACTGACGCGGTGAAGCGCGCGGCGCGAAGCCGAAGCGCTCGACGTCGTAGCGCGGCATCGAGACCTGCATCATCTCGACCGCGCAGCAGGCGAGACCGAAGGTCATCCACATCAGCGAGCCGGTGCGCGCCCAGGTGATGAGGTCGTCGGTCGCGGCCACGAAGAAGCCCTTGTCGGACAGTTCCGAATTGACCTCGAGGAAGAACGGATCATTGGCCCCGACCGGCTTGCCGGTCGACGGGTCCAGGATGCCCTTGGGGGCCGGCGCGAGAACCGGACCGGCGGACGACGTAGGGGTCAATCCCATTCCAGTGCGCCTTTCTTCCATTCATAGGCGAACCCGACCGTCAGCACGGCGAGGAACACCACCATGGACCAGAAGCCGGTCGCGCCAAGCTTGCCGAACGCCACCGCCCAGGGAAACAGGAACGCCACCTCGAGGTCGAAGATGATGAAGAGGATGGCGACGAGATAGAAGCGGACGTCGAACTTCATGCGGGCGTCGTCGAAGGCGTTGAAACCGCACTCATACGCCGACAGCTTTTCCGGGTCCGGCTGCTGGAACGCCACGATGAACGGCGCGATCAGCAGCACCAGGCCAATGAGGCCCGCTACCCCTATGAAGACGACGAGTGGAAGATAGTTCTGCAGAATGCCGCTCATTGACGAGCCCTTTTTCCCGCAGCCTCGGGACAGCCACGGATTCGTCCAGTTTGGAATTGTTCTGAGCCTTAGCGCAGTGCACCAATGGGCGCAAGACACGCTCTTTTTAGGCCCTTTGTCGCCCTCAGAACGGTGGAAATCCCGGAATCACCCCGCGGCTGGTATGGAGCAGATCGACAGCCCCAGCAAGGGCGCCCCGATCAGTCCACACGCGCTGGGCCGTGACGTCCGTGGTTGGGAAGGCTCACTTTATCTAGGCCGCGACGCTGCAAAGTCCAGATTATAACGAGGCCAAGCGTGCCCATTATCGGGCGAGCGATCCGGGAGCCATGCATCACGATCGGACCTGGGCTCGTCTGGCGAATGTGTCGGGCAGGAGGCGCCCACTTCGCCGCAGCGGAAAATGGGTGGCGAGCGCGGCGGCGACATGGCTGGGTCGTCGCGCGCCGCACTCGCATGAGCTTCGGGCCGGGGGGCATGGCCCGCGAGCTCATCGATCTCGTGGTGGAAGCCGGCGACGGGCCGGTCAGGCTCTCACGATGGCCTTCCCTCGCCTGTTCTCGTCATTTGCCTCACCATTTGTAGGAGACGCTGGCGGTGACGCGCCGGCGGTCGCCGTAGAAGCAGGATGACGCCGCCGCGCAGCTCGCGACGTAGATCTTGTCGGTCAGGTTGATCACGTTCAGCGCGGTGCGCCAGTTCTGCCATTCATAGTGGAACGCGAGATCGCCGAGCACGACCGCGGGAACCTCGAGGGTATTGGCGGTATCCGCCCACGACGAACCGATATAGCGGAGACCGCCGCCGAAGCCGAACCCCGCGAGTGGCCCGTCCTTGAAGGTGTAGTCCGCCCAGCCGGACACCAGGAGCTCAGGCGTGTTGGTCGGGGTCTTGCCGACCAAAGACGGGTCCAGATCCCTGCTGTTGAACAAATGGTAGGCCGTGAACGAGCCGATCAGCTTCAGCTCACGCGTGGCGTTCGCCACCGCTTCGAGCTCGATGCCGCGCGAGGTCACCTCGCCGGTCTGGTTCTGCAAGGTCGTGACGACAGGATCGGTCGTTGCCACATGCTGACGTTTCAAGTCGAACACCGAAGCGGTGAAGTAGCCGTCAAATCCCCGCGGCGCGACCTTCACGCCGATTTCCGTCTGCTGGCCGGTCTCCGGCAGGAACAGCTGGTTTTGCGCGTTGAGGCCGATGATCGGATTGTAGCTCGTGGCGTAGGACACATAGGGCGCGATGCCGTTGTCGAAATTGTAGATCAGCCCGGCGCGCCCGCTGAACCTGCTGTCGTCGCGGCTGACAAGCGTGGCGCCGGTATCACGGGCAGCCTGCGTCGTCTCGACCCAATCGTTGCGGCCGCTCAGCACCAGCGTGAAGTTGCCGAGCTTCATCTGGTCCTGAAGATAGGTGCCGGCCTGCTTCTGCGTGATCTGGAAGTTGCGGAACGGTGCGCCCGTCAACGGAATGTCAAACCCGTAGGCGGGATTGAAGACGTTGATCGAAGGGACGGTGCCGAAGTTGAAAGCCTGATAATCGTCGATCTGGTAGCCCTTCAAATCGACCCCGAACAGCATCGTATGCCGCACAGCGCCGGTGTTGAAGCGGTACTCCAGCTGATTGTCGAGATTGGCCTGGTTGGCGGTGTTCTTCGCATACCAATTATAGCGACCGAGACTGGCCGTGTTGATGTCAGCCCAATTATTGCCGACATAGCCGCGATAGGTCACATCGACATGGGCAAAGCGCGCATTCTGCCGGAACGTCAAATCGTCGGTGAGATTGCGCTCGAACTGATAGCCAAGCATCTCCTGCTCGCGCGTGAACTTATCGACGCTGGGATCGCCAGCGAAAAAGCTGGTCGGGATCTTGCCGAACCGAGCGTTGGTCACCGTGCCCTCATAGGGCAGGAAGTTGATGCCACGGGTTTCCTGCCGGGAAGCTGAAGCCAGTACCGTGAACCTCGTGTCGGCGTCCGGCTTCCAGGTCACCGACGGCGCGATGAAGTAGTTGTTGTCCGGCGTGAAATTGACCTGCGTGGGGCCGTTCTGGACCTGACCGACGACGCGGTAGAACAGCTTGCCGTTCTCGTGGCTCGTTGCGACCGGACCGGCAACATCGAAGCCGACATAGGCGTTGCCGAAATTGTTGACGCCGGTCTCGATGAAACGGACGGGCTCCGCCGGCGGCATCTTGCTGATGACGTTGACGATGCCGCTCGGGCTCGATCCGCCATAGAGCACGGCCGATGGACCGCGCAGCACCTCGACGCGCTCCATGTTGGGCGTCTGGAGCTTCCAGCTCGCATAGGAGGTGTAGAACAGCTGCATGCCGTCGAGAAACAGTCCGACGTCGTCGGACTTAAAGCCGCGGATCAGCCACCAGTCGTTGCGCGTGTCCGCGCCGAAGGTCCCGGCGCGGACTCCACCAGTATAGCGCAGGACCTCGTCGAGCTTGTTCGCCTTCTGGTCGCGAATCTGCTCCGCGCCGATCACCGACACCGCCTGCGGCGTCTCCATGATCGGCGTGTTGGTCTTGGTGCCGGACGAGCTGCGGCCGGCGACGTAGCCGTGCACCGGGCCGAGCGGGGTCTCGACGAAACCGACATTGCGCGGCGGCTGCGGCCTGTTTCGGTTGGCGGTCTGCTGGGACGATCGCGGCGCACGGCGCTGCACGGAGATGGCTCGTCGGCGCGCTTCCGGCGCGGTGACGGTCACCGACGGAATGTTCTGCGCGCCAATCTGCGCAGGAGATTGTGCAAGCGATGCCTGCGGCAGCAAAACCCAAGCGGATGCGGTCGCCAACATGGCCGACCGCAGCATTCCAAGACTGTTCACGCGCAACCCCAAAACTGCGTGTTCTGATGGCACATGCTGTCGGCCCATGACGGCATGCGCTTGCGGTGACGCTTAGGGCAGCGCGCGCGAATTCCCTAATTGAAAGCCTCTTAGAAGGAGTCTTAAAAACGGTCTTGGAAGCGATCCAACATGTTCCCGGATTGCCGAAACGTCAGCGCGAAATCTTCTCGCTCTCAAGCATCTCGGCGGCGATTGCCGTCAATTGATCGACCTGCCGCAGCAGCGTCTCGAACTCGGCTTCGCTCAGATGTTCGCGCAAACGCCGATTGCGCTCCTGCGCACCGGCGACGATCGCATCGTGCGCCGCGAGGCCCGTTGCGGTCAGCGAGACCAGCACCTCGCGGCTATCCTTCGGGTTCGCCGATTTCGCGATCAGCTTGCGCGACACGAGTTCCGCAAGCGCGCGGCTGATCTGCCCCTTGTCCTGGCCGACGGCTTCCGCGAGCCGCGCCACGCTCATCGGCGGCCGCCGGCCAAGCGAGGCGACCAGGCCGAACTCGACCGATGACAATCCGGCGAGACGCTTGTAGCGCAGGATGGCGCCGCGCTTGAGCAAATTGGCCAGCACCATCAGCCGCGACGACAGCATGACGGTGATCGGCGCCAGCGACTGACTTTCGTCCGCATCGGACGATGTGCGCCCGTCCCTGCCTGATGTCTGGCTCATGGTCCACCTCTGCCAAGAAAGCCGCGGCGTGCCAAGTCTTGGTAGCGCGACCTCCCCAGCCTGATCCGAATGCGATTAAGAGGCATTTGGAAATCGTTGACATTGTCATCGATCTAATCTTCACTTGGTACAAGGCATCAAAAAAGCCCGGCCGGTACGGCCGATTGCGGGAGGACCAGCATGACCATCACGCAGCGGGATCGCGATCTCGGAACGGCCTATGCGATGAAGCCGGCGCACACCCGCACCGAGCTCACCTCGGTCATGCGCGGCACGCCGATGGGCGAACTGCTCCGCCGCTACTGGCATCCGGTCGGGCTCATCAGAGACGCAACCGACACTCCGAAGAAGGTCCGCGCGCTCGGCGAGGATCTGGTGCTGTTCCGCGACAAGCACGGCCGCGCCGGCCTGCTGCACGCCCGCTGCTGCCACCGCGGCACCACGCTCTATTATGGCAAGGTCGAGGAGGACGGCATCCGCTGCTGTTATCACGGCTGGAAGTTCGACACGGAGGGCCATTGCCTGGAGCAGCCCTGCGAGCCCGATGGCGGCCAGTTCAAGGACAAGGTGCGCCAGCCCTGGTATCCGGTCGAGGAGCGCTACGGGCTCATCTTCGCCTATCTGGGCCCCGCCGAGAAACGCCCGGTGCTGCCGGCCTATGAGTGCCTGGAGACCATGGACGACGGCGAGTTCGTCGACGCCGACGATTCCTCGATCGGCGGCGGTGGTCCCGCGATCATCCCCTGCAACTGGCTCCAGCATTTCGAGAACGTGGTCGATCCCTACCACGTGCCGGTGCTGCACGGCTCGTTCTCGGGTCCGCAATTCACCAACATGATGGCATCGATGCCGGAGGTGACGTTCGACAAGACGCCGCGCGGGATCGCCGTGCGCTCGATCCGCAAGCAGGATGACGGCAAGGTGTTTTACCGCGTCACCGAGGCGGCGCTCCCCACCTTGCGCGTTGTGCCAAACCCGCGCGTGGCGCAATTCGCCCGCGTCGAGTCGATCGGCTGGACGCTGCCGATCGACGACACCTCGTTCCGCATCTACGTCGCCGGCCGCGTCAAGAACGCCGGCGACATCGGTCGCATGCGCTCGAAATTCAACGGCAAATTCTGGTGGGACATGACCGAGGAAGAACATCAGCGATTTCCGGGCGATTACGAAGCCCAGGTCGGCCAGGGACCGCAGACCATCCATTCCGAGGAGCATTTCGGCCAGAGCGACCGCGGCATCCTCATGATCCGACGCATGCTGAGCGACCAGCTCGAGGCGATGGAAGCAGGCCGCGATCCGATCGGAATCTCGTTCGATGCAAGCGCGCCTCCCGTCGAATTCGAAGCGGGGAATTACATCCGCGAAGGCTGACCTGCCAGCCCCAATCAGGGCTGGACCGACAACGATAACAAAGACTAATTGGGGGAAGCGATGGTCGATGTGACGTCACAAATGTCGGTGCAAACGGCCGCGACGGCAAAGCCCTCGGCGCGGCGCTATTACGTGCTAGGCCTGCTCACGATCATCTACGCGCTGAACTTCCTCGACCGCACGATCTTCAACGTGCTGATCGAGCCGATCAAGAAGGAGTTTCAGCTCAGCGATACCATGATGGGCCTGCTCGCGGGCTTCGGATTCGCGCTGTTCTACTCCCTGCTCGGCATCCCCATCGCGCGCGTCGCCGACCGGCTCAACCGGCGCAACATCGTCGCCGCCGCCTTCGCGTTCTGGAGCGCGATGACGGCGTTGTGCGGCGCCGCTTCGAGCGTCACCTCGTTGGCGCTGGCGAGGATCGGCGTCGGCATCGGCGAATCCGCAGGCTCGCCCGCCTCGCAATCGATCGTGGCCGACCTCTTCGCCAAGAACGAGCGTCCGCGCGCGCTCGGCATCTACGCCGTCGGCACCTATCTCGGCGTATTCCTCGGCTATTTCGTGGGCGGGTACGTCAACCAGCACTATGGCTGGCGGATGGCGTTCTACGTTGCGGGCCTGCCCGGCATCCTGCTTGCTATTGTCCTGTGGCTGACGATCTCCGAGCCGAAGCGCGGCGCCATGCAGGAGAATTTCGTGCCCGAGCCGCTCGGGCCGACGCTGCGCTTCCTGGCCTCGCAGCGAAGCTTCATCATCGTGCTGATCGGCTTCTGTCTCACCACTTACACGAACTATGCGACCGCGGCGTGGATCCCGCCGTTCCTGGCGCGTGTGCACCATCTGTCGAGCGCGGAGATCGGCACCTATGCCGGCACCTTCAAGGGTCTCGCCGGCATGGCCGGCACCCTGCTCGGCGGCTTCGTGGTGGCGCAGATCAGCCGCTGCGACGACCGCTGGAAGCTGTGGGCGCCCGCCATCACCTCGGGCCTTGCCGGCCCGGTGTTCGCGCTGTGCATGCTGACGCAGGACTTTGCGCTGATGGTGGCCACGCTGGCGCTGACCTCGTTCCTGGTCGGCTTCCATCTCGGACCGATCTTCGCGATCGCGCAGACGGTCGCCAAGCCGAGCATGCGGGCGCTGGCCTCCGCCCTGATCGCGCTCACTGCCACCTGCTTCGGCCAGGGCCTCGGCCCGCTCGCCGTGGGCGTGGTCAACGATGCCCTGAAGGGCGCTTACGGCGCCGACGCGGTGCGCTATTCCCTGCTCTCGGCGGCGGTCACGACCACGCTGGGGGCACTCCTGTTCGTCTGGGCGGCGCGCTCGATCCGGGACGATATCGGCCGGGCGGCCGCCTGACGCCGGTACAGGCCGCAAGCCCAGCGAAACCAACCGAGCGCATTAATGAAACCATTTTGCGGAACCCGCGAAACCATCCGGAAACAGACGGTCTTTACAAGACGAGCCATAGACGGCGGCAAAGCCCGTCGGGAGGCTCAGATGAACCACTCTATCCACTCTGCTGATCGTGCGACCCACCTGAAGATCGTGGTGGTGGCGCTGGTGGCCGGAATTGCAGTGGCCGGCTTCGGGATCGCAGCCCGCACCAATGCCGATTACAGCCAGACCGCCCATTCCGCCCATGTGATCAAGGCCGGGAAGCCGGTGGTGGTGACGAGCGCAGGGACGTCGGAGATCCGCTGACACCGCCCCGCTCGGGGCTGACAGACGCCGCCGCCTGGCGGCCTTTTTCGTTTTCCAGAGCAATGCTTAGCCGGGATGTGCCGACGAAGCGCAACATCCTTGACTTCACCCAGCCCCGCCTTTAAGTCCCCCCTCGTTCCGCGCGCTGTCAGCGAACCACGCGGGAGTAGCTCAGTTGGTTAGAGCGCCGGCCTGTCACGCCGGAGGTCGCGGGTTCGAGCCCCGTCTCTCGCGCCATTTTGGCAATTCCTTCATAGCCTTAGAGCAAACTTCTACACGCCTTTCGCGGCTGTGACGGCGATTGCCGGCATCCGTCGAGAACTTGCGCCATAGTCAGCCGAAGCCCGAATCGTCTAGGCCTTCCAGGACTTGGAGGGATCCCCACCCTTTACCGCCTTTTCCGGGGCCCCTGTGATTGAGGAGGCCAGATATGGCTAAGAAGGATTCCACGAAGAAGGCTGCCGCGCCCGCCACCATCACGCTCAAGCACCTCGCCGCCGACATTGCGGAGAGCCAGGACCTGTCGAAGAAGCGCGCCGAGGCCGTTCTGACCGACATGGTCGAACTCATCACCAAGCACCTGAAGAAGGGCGACCGCGTCCGCATCGTCGGCCTTGGCATCCTCCAGGTCCGCAAGCGCGCCGCCCGCACCGGCCGCAATCCCGCCACGGGCGAGCCGATCCACATCAAAGCCACCAAGAAGGTCGCCTTCCGCCCCGTCAAGGAACTAAAAGAGGCGATCTGACCACTCACGTTTCGTTAAGCCTGATCAGCCTCCTCCGGCCTCACCGCACCCTGCTTTTCTGGTATACCGCCTCTCTCCCCTGACCCGGCGGTTTGACCAGAAATGTCCTCCCTCACCTTTTCGCATACCGTGACCGAGCGCTTCCTGCGCTACGTCACCATCGACACCCAGTCCGATCCGGAATCCCCGAGCTCGCCCTCGACGGAGAAGCAGAAGGACCTCGGCCGCGTGCTCGCCGCCGAACTGAAGGCCATGGGCGTCGAGGACGCGCATCTCGACGACTTCGGCTACGTCTATGGAACGATTCCGGGCAACACACCTAAGAAGGTACCGGTGATCTGCTTCTGCTCGCACATGGACACTTCGCCCGACGTCACCGGCAAGAACGTCAAGCCGCAGATGGTGAAGAACTATCGCGGCGGCGACATCACGCTGCCGGGCGATACCAGCCAGGTGATCCGCTTCGCCGAGCATCCGGCGCTGAAGAACCAGATCGGCAACGACATCATCACCACCGACGGCACCACGCTGCTCGGTGCCGACAACAAGGCCGGCGTGGCTGAGATCATGGATGCCGCGCATTTCTTCATCAACAACCCGCAAGTGAAGCACGGCACCATCAAGATCCTGTTCACGCCGGACGAGGAGATCGGCCGCGGCGTCGACAATGTCGACATCAAGAAGCTCGGCGCTGATTTCGGCTACACCATGGACGGCGAGAGCGCGGGTAGCGTCGAGGACGAGACCTTCTCGGCGGACGGCGCCACCATCACCATCAACGGCGTCAGCGCCCATCCCGGCTATGCCAAGGGCAAGATGGAGCACGCCATCAAGATCGCCGCCGCCATCGTCGAGCGCCTGCCCCGGGAAGGCTGCTCGCCCGAGACGACATCAGGCAAGCAGGGTTTTCTGCATCCGATCGGGATCGAGGGTGCGCTGGAGCAGGCTACGCTCTCCTTCATTGTGCGCGACTTCACCGAGGAAGGGCTGAAGGAGAAGGAGATCCTGCTCGAGAACATCGTCAAGGACGTGATGAAGGATTTTCCGCGCTCGACTTACACATTCGAGGTGCGGGAGCAGTACCGCAACATGAAGCAGGTGATCGATCGCCACCCGCACATTCTTGAATACGCCATCGAAGCGATCCGCCGCGCCGGCCTGCGCCCGATGCGCACCGCGATCCGCGGCGGCACCGACGGCTCCCGCCTGTCCTTCATGGGACTGCCCTGCCCCAACATCTTCGCCGGCGAGCACGCATTTCACTCCCGGCTCGAATGGGTCAGCCGGCAGGACATGGAGAAGGCGGTGCAGACGATCGTCCATCTCGCCATGATCTGGGAGGAGAAGGCTTAGGCCTCTCGTCAAAAGGCAATATGGCCGGGATCGCTCCCGGCCATCGTCCTGCACGTTACGGCACCCGCATCGCACGCGGAGAGCGATGGAAGCGGTTGGAGCTCGCCATCCAGTTCGGGAGCGGCGCGCCGTCGCGATGCCGGCCACCGGCAACAGCCGCAGCCCAGGCCACCGCAGCGCCGATCAGGGTTGCTGCCGCAACGGAGAAGGCGACGATGATGGAGTTACGCCGCGCCCGATTGATGGCCGTCCTTGAATCCGCGATCAGCGTGTCGACCCGTCGCTCCGAGTCGGGTGCTGCAAGTCCCGTCAACGCGGCCACCTGCTGCACGAGGTAGGCCCGGTCATCGGTGCTGACGCCGCTGTGGCTCGACGACGTCATCAGGATGCGTCCCGCTTCGGCACGAGGTTCCCTGAGGTCGGTGTTGGGGGGCCGCCGCGCTGCGCGAAACAGCTTATCCAGCTCGTAGCTCAACAGAGGCTCGGCGGCGGAGGTACTGCTCGCCGAACTGCGCATCGGCGAGCGGTCAATCGCAGCTGCGCCGAGCATCGCGAGCAGAGCGGCACCAAGCAGCACGGCGAGCGCCCAGGACATCAGGCCATGCAGCCCGTCCCGCCGTTCGCCCTCGTCTTCGATCGTTGTGACCGCCGGGGCTGGTCGCGTCGTCCGGCCGGCGATATAGCCGCCGAAGCCGAAGCTGATAATCGCCTGGATGATCAGATACAGCCCCGACAGCAAAGCCAGCGCCGCCGATGCATCGCGCCATGTCGGCGAGGCTGAACTGACGCCCAGGCCGACGGCGACTCCAAAGCCGACCAGGATGAACGACATTGCGCCGGCAGCCAAAGCGCCTGCGATCACCGAGCTCCACTGGATGATGCGCCTTTCATCGGCAGCGACGCCGCCGCCTTCCACGATGTCTTCCCGTATGAGAGTTTCCATGGTCATCGCCGCTCTCTCAGCGCAAGCCGAAGAACGACAAGATCGCCATGACCACCACGATCAAGCCGATGAGATAAATCAATCCGTCCATGGTCCGTCCTCCTCAATTTCTCCTCGTCGCTAATCACAATGAACAAGGAACGTTCCAAATTGGACCGAGCCCGCGGGAACGAACCCGCGCGATGCGGATTATCTGTCCAAGTCCCAAGGATGAAGTTTGTGAGCACGAAAGCCTCAGCCGGTAAGTCCCGGCTGGGGCTTTCTTTTTGTGCGCCGGTTCCTGTCCTATGTTAACGACGCCGGCTCTCGGATCATCAAGGATGCGCTCGGGGCGGGAACCTCCGGATCGGGAGAGCCGCGTGGATCGCAGAACCGCGTGCCTTCATCAGGCAGATGCATTCCGGGAAAAGGCGATCGCCGATCCCGAGCACCACGACCAGTGGATCGATGAAGCCATCAAATGGCTGGAACGGGCCATGGAAGCGGGCTGCCGCGCCGTCGTCACGGTCGAAGGCGGCGATATGCCGAACGTGGCACGCGGAGCGGCAGCCGATGCTCGGCTGAGCTTGATCACACGCCAATGAGAAGAGCTGCCGTCTTCGCGAGCGCTGCGGCAATTGTTCCCGGAACGTAACAATGTTGCGGGTCGACACTGTTCCCAACGCCATGCTAGGCCGGGCGCAGACCGCAACCAGAGTGACGTCGTGCTCGCGAACCGCCAGCCCTCAGGATCATGCCGGCCGCGCAACTGGCGCGGGCTGCTGTCTGTGCTGATCGCGGTCGTCTACCTGCTCGCGGGAGCGCTGCATGGCCTGCACGACATCGACGTCACCACGCCCGGTGGCGGCTCGGAGATCAGCGCGGTGCTTGACGGCTCGGCGGATCACAACGACCACAAGGCCATCGGCGGGCATCATTGCCATGGCTGCTTCTCGGTGACGGTGGCGCAGCCGACGCCACCGGCCGGATCGATCGGGCTCGTGTCCGCATCGCGCCCGCAACGCGCACCCCGGCTCGCCGGCATTGTTCCCGACACCGACTCCCCGCCTCCCAAACATATGGCCTGAACGGATTGGTCGGGCGCCACGAGCGTCCATTCGGTTCATCCTCACAGGTCGGTTTCATGTTTTTCAGGGGAATGGCCGCGCGCCTGGCGTGCGCGGCAGCGTGTCTGATTGCCGGATCGGCGCTTGCGCCATCTCACGCCCAGACTCTGACGATGCGGAGCGCGCTTTCGCGCGCGCTGGCCGCGAGCCCGCGGCTGACCGCGGCGGAGCGCGATGTCGGCATCGCCACGGGCCAGCGCATCCAGGCAGGTGCGCTTCTCAATCCGGAACTGACCTACGAACAGGACAATTCGTTCGGGTCCGGCATCTATCGCGGCACACGATCGGCCGAGACCACGCTCCAGATCAGCCAGGCCTTCGAGCTGTTCGGCAAGCGCGACGCGCGGATTGCAGCTGGCGTCGCCGGCATCGAGGTCGCCGCGATCCAGCGCAAAGCCGTCAGGCTGGAGGTGCTGTCGGAGACCGCGATCGCCTTCCTCAGCGTGCTCGGCGCACAGCGGCGCATCCAGATCCTCGACGAGCAGATCACCGCCATCGACCGGCTGACGCCGCTTTTGAGCCGACGCGTCGAGGCCGGCGCCTCCTCGCCGGCCGAGACCGGCCGTGCGGAGGTGGCGTCCGCACTGGTGAAGGCCGACCGCGAGCGCTTCAAGGCGACGCTGGCCAGCGCCCGGCGCGAGCTTGCGGTCTTGATGGGCGACGCGGCACCGAAATTCGGCGAGGTCTCCGGACGGCTCGACACCATGGGCCGGCCGCCGACGTTCCAGTCGGTCGTCGCCGCGATCGATGCCAATCCGCAGCTGGTGCGCTGGACCGCGATCTATGCCCAGCGCAACGCCGAGCTGTTGCTGGCGCGGCTACGGCCCTATCCCGACGTGCGGATCGCCGCCGGCTGGCGCCATTTCAACGAGACCAATGACGACGCGGCGCGCCTCACCGTCTCGGTGCCGATCCCCGTGTTCGACCAGAACCAGGGCAATATCCTTTCGGCCCAGGAAAGCCTCGCCAAGACCAAGGCCGAGCGCGAGGCCAACCGCAACACGCTGATCGTGGTCGCCGGCCGCGCCTACGACTCGCTGCAGGGCTCGCTGCGCGAGCTCGCGGTGCTGCGCGAGAGCGCCATTCCCAAGGCCACCGAAGCCTCGGACGCCATCGCGCAAGGCTACGGCCAGGGCCGCTTCAGCCTGCTCGAAGTGCTCGATGCCCAGGCCAGCGTCGCCCAGGCGCGGCTGCGCGAGCAGGAGGCGCTGCAGAATTTCCACGCGGGGGTGGCGACCATCGAAGGGCTCGTCGGCAATCCCTTTACGCTGGCGCGGGAGAGCGCACGATGAAGACGTCCTCCACCATCCTCGTCGCATTCGTTGCCGCCGCACTTGGCGTCGCACTTGGCGCTTACGGCTATTCCCTGCTCGGCCCGGCCAGGGTCGAGCATGCCGAACACGCCGCGGACAAGAAGCCGGAGAAGCCGAACGACCATGTCGAGCAGGACGAGCACGGTGCCGACCGGATCCGCATCTCCGACGTCAAGCTTGCCGCCGCCGGCGTGACGCTGGCGGAAGCCGGGAGCGTCACGCTGACCGACACGCTCGCCTTCAACGGCATCCTGCGCGCCAACCAGGAAGCCGTGGTGCAGGTGACGCCGCGCTTTCCCGGCGTTGCCAAATCGATCCAGAAGCGCATCGGCGACGAGGTCGGCAAGGACGATCTGCTCGCCGCGATCGAGAGCAACCAGAGCCTCACCGTCTACGAGCTCAAGGCGCCGCTTGCCGGCACCGTCATCGAGCGGCAGATCTCGCTCGGCGAATACGCCTCCGAGCAGAAGCCGGCCTTCGTCGTCGCCGACCTCTCCACCATCTGGGTCGATCTGTCGATCTATCGCCAGGATCTGCGGCGCGTTCGTCTCAACGACGAGGTGCTGATCGATCCCGACGACGGCCGCGGCGAGATCAAGGGCACGATCGCCTACATGGCCCCGATCGGCTCGAGCGAGACCCAGACGGCGCTGGCGCGCGTGGTGCTGCCAAATCCGGACGGGCGCTTGCGTCCCGGCCTGTTTGTCACGGCACGGCTGATCCTCGCCGCCCGCAACGTCGCGGTCGCGGTGCGCAAAAGCGCGATCCAGACGCTGGAGAACAGGACTATCGTGTTCGTTCGTGAGGACGGCGACAAGATCGAGGCGCGCCCGGTGGAGCTTGGCGATTCCGACCCGCGCCATGTCGAGATCAAGGCCGGTCTATCGGCCGGCGAGCATTACGTCGCGGAAAACAGCTTCGTCGTGAAGGCGGAGATGGGCAAGGGCGAGGCCGAGCATGATTGAGCGTCTCATCGCGGTCTCGCTGCAGCAGCGCTGGCTGGTCCTGCTGCTCGCGCTCGGCGCCGTCGCTTTCGGAGCGTGGAATTTCCAACGCCTTCCGATCGACGCCGTGCCTGACATCACCAACGTCCAGGTCCAGATCAACACCCGCGCCCCCGGCTATTCGCCGCTGGAAACCGAGCAGCGCATCACCTTCCCGGTCGAGACCGCGATGGGCGGGCTGCCCAAGCTCGACTACACGCGCTCGCTGTCGCGCTACGGCCTGAGTCAGGTGACCGTCGTCTTCAAGGACGGCACCGACATCTATTTTGCCCGCCAGCTCGTCGGCGAACGGATCCAGCAGGTGAAGGACCAGCTTCCGGCCGGCGTCGAGGTCGCGATGGGACCGGTCTCGACCGGGCTCGGCGAAATCTTCATGTACACCGTCGAGGCCAAGGCGGGCGCGAAGACGCAAGGCGGCCACGACTATTCGCTGACCGACTTGCGCACCGTGCAGGACTGGATCATCAAGCCGCAGCTTCGCAACGTGCCGGGGGTGATCGAGGTCAACACCATCGGCGGCTTCGAGCGGCAATTCCATGTGCTCCCCGATCCCGGCAAGCTGATGGCCTACCGGCTCGGCTTTCGCGACGTCATGACGGCGCTCGCCGCCAACAATGCCGATGTCGGCGCCGGCTATATCGAGCGCAACGGCGAGCAATATCTGGTTCGCTCGCCGGGCCAGGTCGGCAATGTCGGCGAAATCAGGGACATCGTCATCGGCTCGCGCGGCGGCAATCCCGTCAGGATCAGGGATATCGCGACCGTCACCGAAGGCCGCGATTTGCGCACGGGAGCCGCAACGCGCGATGGCGAGGAAACCGTGCTCGGCACCGCCATGCTTTTGATCGGCGAGAACAGCCGCACCGTGGCGCGCCGTGTCGCGGCCCGGCTGGAGGATATCGCCAAATCGCTGCCCGACGGCGTCGTGACGCGGACCGTCTACGACCGCACCGATCTGGTCGAAGCCACCATCCGCACCGTCGAGAGCAATCTGCTGGAAGGCGCGGCCCTGGTCGTGGCCGTGCTGTTCCTGATCCTCGGCAACATCCGCGCCGCGCTGGTGGTGGCTTGCGTCATTCCGCTGTCCATGGCCATGACGGTCACCGGCATGGTCGAGACCAAGGTCAGCGCGAACCTGATGAGCCTGGGTGCAATCGATTTCGGCATCATCGTCGACGGCGCCGTGATCATCGTCGAGAACTGCCTGCGCATGCTGGCCGAGGTCCAGCGCGAGAAAGGCGGCCTGCTCACGATCTCCGAACGGCTGCGCGCGATCCGGAGTGGGTCGAGCGAGGTGATCAAGCCGAGCCTGTTCGGAACGCTGATCATCGCAGTGGTCTACCTGCCGGTGCTGACGCTGACCGGCGTCGAGGGCAAGATGTTCACGCCGATGGCCCTGACGGTGCTGATGGCGCTGGGTGCCGCGGTGCTGTTCTCCATCACCTTCGTGCCGGCGGCGGTTGCCATCTTCGTCACCGGCAAGGTGTCCGAACACGAAAACCTGTTCATGCGGCTGGCGAAGCGCGCCTATCTCCCCGTGCTCCGGCTGGCGATCGACCATCGCCTCGGCGTCGCAATCATGGCCGCCATCATCGTGGTCGCAAGCTGCGTTGCCGCCGCGCGCATGGGCGGCGAGTTCATCCCGAGCCTGGACGAAGGCGACGTCGCGCTGGCCTCGATCCGGATTCCCGGCACCAGCCTGACCCAGTCGCTGGACCTGCAAAAGGCGCTGGAAAAGCGCGTCAAGCAGATTCCGGAGGTGAAGGAGTTCTTCACCCGCATCGGCACCGCCGAGATCGCAACCGACCCGATGTCGCCGGCACAGACCGACGGCTACATCATGCTGAAGCCGCGCGCCGGATGGCCCGACCCTGGCAGCTCCAAGGCCGAGGTGATCGAGGCCATCGCCCGTGCCGCTGACGACATCCCCGGCAGCGCCTATGAGATCTCCCAGCCGATCCAGTTCCGCGTCAACGAGTTGATCTCCGGCGTGCGAAGCGACGTCGGCGTCAAGATCTTCGGCGACGACCTCGAGATCCTGCAAGGCGCGGCAAAACAGGTCGAAGCCGCGATCCGCGGCATCCGCGGCGCCAGCGACGTCAAGATCGAGCAGGTCTCGGGCCTGCCGATCCTCACCGTCCGCCTCGACCGCCAGGCGCTCGCCCGGTATGGGCTCAGCATCAGCGAGGTGCAGGGCATCGTCGAGATCGCGGTCGGCGGCAAGTCGGCCGGCAAGCTGTTCGAGGGCGACCGCCGCTTCGACATCGTCGTGCGCCTGCCGGAACATCTGCGCGGCGATCTCGAGGTCATCCGGGCGATCCCGATCCCGCTGCCGCCGGGTGAGGAAGCAGCAATCGGCGCGCCAATCCGGACCGCATTGCCCGCCCCTCCCCTTGCCCAGATGCGCTATGTGCCGCTGTCGTCGGTCGCAACCGTCGAAGCGACGCCTGGCCCGAACCAGATCAGCCGCGAGAACGGCAAGCGGCGCATTGTGGTCACCGCCAATGTCCGCGCGCGCGATCTCGGCTCCTTCGTCACCGAGGCCGAGGCAGCCGTCGCGGAGAAGGTCAAGCTGCCGCCGGGCTACTGGATCGGCTGGGGCGGACAGTTCGAGCAATTGGTCTCCGCCACCAAGCGGCTGACGCTCGTGGTGCCGTTGGCGCTGCTGCTGGTCTTCCTGCTGCTGTTCATGGGCATGGGATCGGCGGCTGATGCGGCGCTCGTGTTCTCCGGCGTGCCGCTGGCACTGACCGGCGGCGTCATGGCGCTGCTGCTGCGCGGTATTCCGCTGTCCATCAGCGCCGGCGTCGGCTTCATCGCACTGTCGGGCGTCGCTGTCCTCAACGGGCTCGTCATCATCGCCTTCATCGAGCGGCTGCGCAGCGAGGGCCAACCCGTTACCGACGCGGTGCGCGAGGGCGCGCTGACACGCCTGCGTCCGGTGCTGATGACGGCGCTGGTCGCGTCCCTCGGCTTCGTGCCGATGGCTCTTGCCACCGGGGCCGGCGCCGAGGTGCAGCGGCCGCTCGCGACTGTGGTGATCGGCGGTATCATCTCCTCAACCGTGCTGACGCTGCTGGTGCTGCCGGCGCTCTACGTGCTGTTCCGCCGTGACGGGGCTGCCGAAACGCCTACAATGGCGCCTGATTTGGCAGCGTCCAGGGAGCGATAGAGGTGGGCAGCCACGACCATCACGGCCATCATCACGATGATCATAGCCACGGCCATGATCACGATCATGGTGGCCACGCCCATGCCCATGCGCCCGCCAGTTTCGGCAAGGCGTTCGCAATCGGCATCTCACTCAACACCGCGCTGGTCGCGGCGGAGGCCGTCTACGGCTATATCGGCAACTCCACGGCTCTGCTTGCGGATGCCGGCCATAATCTTAGCGACGTGCTCGGCCTGGTCGTGGCCTGGTGCGCGTCGATCGCGGCGCGGCGCGCGCCCAGCGGCCGCTTCACCTATGGCCTGCGCGCCTCCACCATCCTGGCGGCGCTGGCGAACGCGGTGTTCCTGCTGGTCGCAACCGGCGCGATCGGCTGGGAAGCGATTTTGCGCCTGCGGGAGCCGGAGCCGGTCGCCGGCATCACCGTGATGGTGGTCGCCGGCATCGGCATCCTCATCAACGGTTTTACCGCCATGTTGTTCGCGCGCGGTCGCAAGGACGACATCAACATCGAAGGCGCCTATCTGCACATGGCGGCCGACGCCGCGGTCTCGCTCGGCGTCGTCATCTCGGCGGCGCTGATCATCTGGACCGGCTGGCTCTGGCTCGATCCCGTCACCAGCCTCGTCATCTGCGCCACCATCCTCTGGAGCACCACCAGCCTGCTCCGTGGCTCCATCGACATGTCGATGGCGGCGGCGCCCAGGGGCACCGACATTGCCGCGATCAAGATCCTTCTGCTGGAGCGGCCCGGCGTCACTGCGATCCACGATCTCCACGTCTGGCCGATCTCGACCACCGAGACGGCGCTGACCTGCCACCTCGTCATGCCCACCGGCGCCGGCGATGCCTTCCTGATGGAGACGGCGCAGATGCTGAAGCGCTCCCACCGCATCGGCCACACCACGCTTCAGATCGAGACGCATCCGGACAATGGCTGCGCGCTGGCGCCGGATGACGTGGTGTGAGGTAGTTGCGTTGCTGCGTCCCCATCGTCATTGCGAGGAGCGAAGCGACGAAGCAATCCAGACTGCCTCCGCGGAGAACGGTCTGGATTGCTTCGCTGCGCTCGCAATGATGGGGACAGAGCGACGCCTACGCCGCCTTCGCCGTCACGATCCAGATCGCGCCCTGGAGCGCCACGCTCTGACCCTTCAGGAACGGCGCGAGCGTCTCGCGGATCGAGGCTTTTGCCGCGGCATAGGTCTCCGGCGGATGCCCTTGCAGCGCGCGGCTCGCCGGGCCGATCTGGAGCGAGCCTTCGACCGCGGCATCGAGCCCGCCGCCAATCGCGACGTCCATCGCGAGATTGTGCGGCTCCATCGCGACGTCGACGAAGCCCGCGCCTTTCAGGATGCGCGTCACGCGCTCTTCGGAGGCGAAGGCGAACGGGCCCGGCTCCTCCGGCCCGACCGGCGGCATCTTGGGAACGTGCTTGTAGACCGCCATAAGCGGCGCCATCATCCACGGATTTTCCTTCGGCTCGCGCCAGCAGGCAAACGCCAACCGTCCCGTCGGCTTCAGCGCGCGGCGGAGATTGGTGAAAGACGCGATGGGATCGGCGAAGAACATCACGCCGAACCGCGAGGCCAGCAGGTCAAAGCTCGCCGGCTCGAACGGATGCACCGTCGCATCGGCCAGCACGAAATCGAGCGGCAGGCCTTTTGGCGCAAACGCGCGCGCCTGCGACAGCATCGGCTCGGAGACGTCGAGCCCGAGCGCAAAGCCATCAGGCGCGACAGCCTTCGCGAACGCGAACGTCGTCGCACCGGAGCCACAGCCGATGTCGAGGACGCGCTCGCCCGGCTTCGGCCTGGCGCGGGCGATCAGCACGTCGGCAATGGGTCCCAGCAGGCTCTCCTGCGCCGCATGGCGATCGGCCCAGCGCTGCCCGCTGGGGCCATTCCAGTAGGCGATCTGATCGGCGTTCTGCTCGTGTCCGCTTGGTTGTTGCATCAGGGCCTCTGTGGCTCGGTATCGCCCGCCTGCGCCTATCGGCTTCGGCGCGGCAGCCTTCGTTCGCTTCGCGCCAATAACGTGTGAGGCTGGCTCGCCGAGCCGAAGCTCGCGAAGCGAGCAAAGGCTGGTGGGCGGTGAGAGATTCGAACTCCCGACCCTCTCGGTGTAAACGAGATGCTCTAACCAGCTGAGCTAACCGCCCCTCGCCGCTTCTTTATCCCTACCGGCCCCGAACGGGCAAGCGCGGAACGCCAATTCCAGGGCCTCAATCCTGTGGCCGGCCCGGCAGCAGCGGCACCGCGTCGATCCACACCGCCGCCGACTGGCACCAGATCTGCCTGACGGGCCGCAATTTGTCGCGCTGGCGGATGCTGCCCCAGCGGATGCCCCAATCGTCCTCCTGGTCGCCGTCGCCGCTCGTGAACAGCGGGGAACCGCAGTCGGCGCAAAAGTGCTGGAAGCGCATCCGGCCGTTGTCGCCGCGCTTGCCGTAGATCCTGGGCGTGCCGGCAGTCAGGCGGACTTCGGCGCCCGAACAGACGGCCGTCACCCGGAAGGGCGAGCCGGTCAGTGTCTGGCAATCGGTGCAGTGGCAGACCGACACCGTCTCCGGGTCGATCTCGGCTTCAAAGGTAATCTCGCCGCAATGGCATTGCCCGTCGATGTGCATTGTCGTCATCCGCTGCCCAAAACAAAATGCCCCACAAAAAAACGGCGCCCGAAGGCGCCGTTTTATCATCTTTTTCGAGCTGCGATCTCAGTGAGCGGTCAGGCCGCCGGCGGCTTCGTCGCCGTCCGGCTTCACCGTCACCTTGGTGTCCTCTTCCCAGACGATCGGCACTGGCTTCTTGACCAGCGCCTTGGCGACGACGTCGTCGAGGCGCGAGACCGGGATGATCTCCATGCCGCCCTTGATCGCATCGGAAATCTCCGTGAGATCCTTGGCGTTGTCCTCAGGAATCAGCACCGTCTTGATGCCGCCGCGGGCAGCAGCCAGCAGCTTCTCCTTCAGGCCGCCGATCGGCAGCACGCGGCCGCGCAGCGTGATTTCGCCGGTCATCGCGACATCGTGGCGGACCGGGATGCCGGTCATGACCGAGATGATCGCGGTGGCCATCGCCACGCCCGCCGACGGACCGTCCTTCGGCGTCGCGCCTTCCGGCACGTGCACGTGGATGTCGCGCCGGTCGAACAGCGGCGGCTCGATGCCGTAGACGATCGCGCGCGAGCGGACATAGGACGCCGCCGCCGAGATCGATTCCTTCATCACGTCACGCAGATTGCCCGTGACCGTCATCTTGCCCTTGCCGGGCATCATGACGCCTTCGATCGTCAGCAACTCGCCGCCGACATCGGTCCAGGCAAGGCCGGTGACGATGCCGACCTGCGGCTCGCTCTCGATCTCACCGTAGCGGTACTTCGGCACGCCCAGAAGCTCTTCGAGAGTCTTCTCGGTGATCTTGACCGACTTCTTCTTGGAAATCATCAGCTCCTTCACCGCCTTGCGGGCGAGTGTGGAGAGCTCACGCTCCAAATTGCGCACGCCCGCTTCGCGGGTGTAGCGGCGGATCAGAAGCAGCAGCGCGTCGTCGTCGATCGAGAACTCCTTGGAGTCCAGGCCGTGCTTGGACACCGCGGTCGGGATCAAGTGCTTGCGCGCGATCTCGACCTTCTCGTTCTCGGTGTAGCCCGCGATCCGGATGATCTCCATGCGGTCCATCAGCGGTCCCGGAATATTGAGCGTATTCGCGGTCGTGATGAACATCACGTTGGACAGATCGTAGTCGACCTCGAGATAGTGGTCGTTGAAGGTCGCGTTCTGCTCGGGGTCGAGGACCTCGAGCAGCGCCGAGGACGGATCGCCGCGGAAATCGGCGCCCATCTTGTCGATCTCGTCCAGCAGGAACAGCGGATTGGACGACTTCGCCTTCCGCATCGACTGGATGATCTTGCCCGGCATCGAGCCGATATAGGTGCGGCGGTGCCCGCGGATCTCGGCCTCGTCGCGCACGCCACCGAGCGAGACGCGCACGAATTCACGCCCCGTCGCCTTCGCGATCGACTTGCCGAGCGAGGTCTTGCCGACGCCGGGAGGGCCGACGAGGCACAGGATCGGGCCCGTCAGCTTGTTGGCGCGCGACTGTACGGCGAGATACTCGACGATGCGGTCCTTGACCTTCTCCAGCCCGTAGTGATCCGCATCCAGAACCGCCTGCGCGGCTTCCAGATCCTTCTTCACCTTGGACTTCTTGTTCCACGGAATCGACAGCAGCCAATCCAGATAGTTGCGCACGACGGTCGCTTCCGCGGACATCGGCGACATCTGGCGCAGCTTCTTCAATTCATGCTGCGCCTTCTCGCGCGCTTCCTTGGAGAGCTTGGTCTTGGAGATCTTCTCTTCGAGATCGGCGAGCTCGTCGCGACCGTCGTCGTCGCCGAGCTCCTTCTGGATCGCCTTCATCTGCTCGTTGAGATAGTACTCGCGCTGGGTCTTCTCCATCTGGCGCTTGACGCGCGAGCGGATGCGCTTCTCGACCTGGAGCACCGAGATCTCGCTCTCCATCAGGCCCAGCACCTTCTCCAGGCGCTGCGTGACCGACAGCGTCTCCAGGATGCCCTGGCGATCCGCGATCTTGACGGCGAGATGCGAGGCGACGGTGTCGGCGAGCTTGGCAAAATCGGTGATCGCCTGCACGACGCCGACGACCTCGGCCGAGATCTTCTTGTTGAGCTTCACGTAGCTCTCGAAGTCGGACACGACGGAGCGCGCCATGGCCTCCGCCTCGACCGACTTCGCATCGGTATCGGCGAGCGCAATCGCGGTCGCTTCGTAATAGTCGGCGCGATCGGTGTACTTCTGCACGCGCGCCCGCTCGAGCCCTTCGACCAGCACCTTCACAGTGCCGTCGGGAAGCTTCAAGAGCTGGAGCACGCTGGCAAGCGTACCGGTCTCGTAAATGGAATCGGGTGCCGGATCATCGTCGGACGCGTTCTTCTGGGTCGCGAGCATGATCAGCGCGTCGTTCTTCATCACCTCTTCGAGCGCGCGGATCGACTTCTCGCGGCCGACGAAGAGCGGAACGATCATGTGCGGGAAGACGACGATGTCGCGCAGGGGCAGCACGGGATAGGCGTGCGTTTCGCCATGGACGATGGTTGGCCTGGGTTTTGGATTGGTCATGGCCTTTTCCTTTTGCTTTGCCCCCTTGCACGCAGCCCGCCATGCTCATGCGCAACCGCCACAAGGTGCCGAGGTGACCCGCAATACCGATCGCTCCTTTTGAGGTTGGACCGGCTTGCCGAATCGGAACTGAGGCGAATCTTGAAGAGAATTTTTACTCGCCGCCGACATTAGGTGGCTATCGACCCGGGGGGTGTCAAGTCATTGAAAGACGCGCGCCATCAGGCGCTTACGCACGCAATAAGCGACGCAACACCGGCTGCGGAGATACTTTCCGCAGCCCCTGCTTGAGGAGACGATTGGAGCGTTCCAGCGCCGAAATCAGGCGCTGGCGTTCTCGACGGCGCGATCGGACCGATCGGCGTAGATGTAGAGCGGACGCGCCGTTCCTTCCACGACTTCGCGGGAAATCACGACTTCTTCCACACCTTCGAGGCCCGGCAGGTCGAACATGGTCTCGAGCAGGATCGCCTCGAGGATTGAACGCAGCCCCCGCGCACCGGTCTTGCGCTCGATCGCCCTGCGGGCAACCGCGCCAAGCGCCTCGTCGGCGAAGGTCAGCTCGATGTTCTCCATCTCGAACAGCCGCTGGTACTGCTTCACCAGCGCGTTCTTCGGCTCGACCAGGATCTTCTTGAGCGAAGCCTCGTCCAGATCCTCCAGCGTCGCCACGACGGGCAGACGGCCGACGAATTCCGGGATCAGGCCGTACTTCAGGAGATCCTCAGGCTCGACATGACGGAAGATTTCGCCGGTGCGGCGGTCTTCCGGTGCGAGCACCTGAGCGGCGAAACCGATCGAGGTCGAACGTCCGCGTGCCGAGATGATCTTTTCGAGGCCCGAGAACGCACCACCGCAGATGAACAGGATATTGGTGGTGTCCACCTGCAGGAACTCCTGCTGCGGATGCTTGCGGCCGCCCTGCGGCGGGACCGAAGCCACCGTGCCTTCCATGATCTTGAGCAGCGCCTGCTGCACGCCCTCACCCGACACGTCGCGCGTGATCGAGGGATTGTCGGACTTGCGGCTGATCTTGTCGATTTCGTCGATGTAGACGATGCCGCGCTGGGCACGCTCGACATTGTAGTCGGCGGCCTGGAGCAGCTTCAGGATGATGTTCTCGACGTCCTCGCCGACATAGCCGGCTTCGGTCAGCGTCGTCGCATCCGCCATCGTGAACGGCACGTCCAGGATGCGGGCGAGCGTCTGCGCGAGCAGCGTCTTGCCCGAGCCGGTCGGACCGATCAGCAGGATGTTCGACTTCGCAAGCTCGACGTCGTTGTGCTTGGTCTGGTGGTTGAGGCGCTTGTAGTGATTGTGCACCGCGACCGAGAGGACCTTCTTCGCATGGTTCTGGCCGATCACGTAATCGTCCAGCACCTTGCAGATTTCCTTCGGCGTCGGAATCCCGTCGCGCGACTTCACCAGCGAGGATTTGTTCTCCTCGCGAATGATGTCCATGCAGAGCTCAACGCACTCGTCGCAAATGAAGACCGTGGGACCCGCGATCAGTTTGCGCACTTCGTGCTGGCTCTTGCCGCAGAACGAGCAATACAGCGTGTTCTTGGAGTCGCTCGTGCCGACCTTACTCATTCATGTCTCCGTCCGCGGTTCGATCCCGTCCGCTCGATCGCCCTATTCCGGCACGACAGCCGGTACAGTCCTTCAAATAGAGCAAATTCCGTACCAAAAAAGACCCTACGCGTTACATGCCGTGCGAATCGCGGTCATTCGATTCCCCGCGATCATAGCCGATCAGTCATAGCGAACCATGCTGGCACCCGACTATCAAGAATTCGCTAATCGGGGGTCGCCGGCTACCCGTGACAATACCGTGATTTCCGGTCTTGGCACGGGCGAAGTGATCGAAATCACCCCGGCGTTGCTGGATTGCCACGAAAAACAAGCACGAAAGCGGAACTTTCTGCCTGTCGCAGGGCGCAAAAGTGCGTTTTGCGACGCGCGCACGTGTCCTTAACGTGAACGCTCCCTGATGTGCCCGCGGTCCCAGAGGGATTGCCGGCACAGTAGTGCTACGGGGTCTTCGGCGACGCGGTTTCCTCGGCGCGCTTGTCGATCACCCTGTCGACCAGGCCGAACTCCTTGGCGTCGCTCGCGGTCAGGAACTTGTCGCGTTCCAGCGCGTCCTCGATCGCCTTGTAGGTCTGGCCGGTGTGCTTCACGTAGATCTCGTTGAGCCGCTTCTTCAGGTTCAGGATTTCCTGGGCGTGCAGCATGATGTCGGTGGCCTGGCCCTGGAAGCCGCCGGAGGGCTGATGCACCATGATGCGCGCGTTCGGCAGCGAGAAGCGCATGTCCTTCTCGCCGGCGCAGAGCAGCAGCGAGCCCATCGAGGCGGCCTGGCCGGTGCACAGCGTCGAGACCGGCGGACGAATGAACTGCATGGTGTCGTAGATCGCGAGGCCCGACGTCACCACGCCGCCCGGCGAGTTGATGTACATCGAGATTTCCTTCTTCGGATTTTCCGCCTCAAGGAACAACAGCTGCGCGACGATCAGCGTCGACATGCCGTCCTCGACCGGCCCGGTCAGGAAGATGATGCGCTCTTTCAGAAGGCGCGAGAAAATGTCGTAGGCGCGCTCGCCACGGTTGGTCTGCTCGACCACCATGGGCACGAGGTTCATGTAGGTTTCAACCGGATCGCGCATGAGTCACCTAGGGTTTTGAAGAGGCGGACATCGCCAGGCCCGGCTGCCAGTCGGGGCTGGATCTGCCGGAAGGCCGATGGACGTCCCGTGATGCAGGAACTTGGCAGAAGAACTTGGTAGAGGCACTTGGCAGAAGCAGAGGGCGTAGCGACAGATATAGCCCAATTCGCGCCTGACAAGTGCGGAGCGAATTAAGGCTTAATCCGTGAGGCAGTTGAAGCTGATTCGTACAAAGAGGCCCAGCCGGCCACCTGGCTAGCTCGACCTCTTCGCTGATCATCCTTAATGCAAGGCTATCCTGGAGGCTCTCCTAAAGGCTCTTCTGGAGCCCTCAGGCCGCGGTCTTTTCCGCCTCGTCGTCCTTGTAGAGATCGTCGCGCGAGACCTTCTTCTCGGTCACCTTGGCAAGCTCGAGGATGAAGTCGACGACCTTGTCCTCATAGATCGGTGCACGAAGCTGGGCCAACGCTTGGGCGTTGCTGCGGTAATAGTCCCAGACCTCCTTCTCGCGGCCCGGCATCGAGCGCGCCCGCTCGATCACGGCGCGGCCGACCTCGTCATCGGTCACGGAGATCTTGTTCTTCTCGCCGATCTCCGAGAGCACGAGGCCGAGCCGCACGCGACGATCGGCGATCTTGCGGTACTCTTCCTTGGCGGCGTCTTCAGTGGTGTCTTCGTCGGCGAAGGTCTTGCCGGCGGAGTCCATCTCGGCCTTCACCGAGTTCCACATCAGATTGAACTCCTCGTCGACCAGCGAGGGCGGAGCCTCGAAGCGATGGGCCTCGTCGAGGCGGTCGAGCAGCGCGCGCTTGACGCGCTGGCGGGTCGCGGTCGCGAACTCGGCCACCAGCCGCTCGCGCGCCGCTTCCTTCAGCTTGTCCAGCGATTCCAGGCCGAGCGTCTTCGCGAACTCGTCGTCGATCGCGAGATCCTGCGGCGCCTCGATCAGCGTCGCGGTGGTCTCGAACTCGGCCGGCTGGCCGGCAAGCTTGTCGTTCATGTAGTTCTTGGGGAACGCCACCTTCAGCGTGCGGGTCTCGTTGGCGGCGATGCCGATGAGCTGCTCTTCGAAGCCGGGGATGAAGGTGTTGGATCCGATCACCACCTGGATGCCCTCGCCGGCGCCGCCTTCGAAGGCTTCGCCGTTGATGGTGCCCTTAAAGGCGACGGTGACGCGATCACCCGATTCGGCCTTGGCGCCCTCGCCCTTCGCGGCATAGCCACGGTTCGAATCGGCGATGCGCTTGATCGCCTCGTCGACGTCGGCGTCGGTGACTTCGGCCACGGGCTTTTCGACCTCGAAGGTCTTGAAGTCGGCGAGCGCAATCGACGGCACCACCTCGATCGCAACCGTGTAGGTCAGATCGGTTTTGCCGTTGAGCAGCTCCTCGACCTCGGCCTGCTCGGTCGGCATGGTGATCTTCGGTTCGGTCGCCAGGCGGAAGCCGCGCTCGGAGAACAGCTGAGTGTTGGTGTCGCGGATGGTCTGGTCGATGGTCTCGGCCATCACCGAGCGGCCATAGACCTTCTTGAGGTGCGTGACCGGCACCTTGCCGGGACGGAAGCCGTTGATGCGAACCTTGTCCTTGAGGTCGACGAGCTTGGCACCGGCCTTGGCGTCGAGATCAGACGCGGGAACGCTGATCTTGAACTCGCGCTTTAAACCTTCCGAGAGGGTTTCTGTGACCTGCATGGTGTCCAATCTTCTTCTCGTTCGGTCCCGGCGCGCATGCGTCGGGACGCTGTCATTAATCGATCCGGCGCGAGGCGAACGCCTCAACGCCGGTGGTTCATCGGACCGACTTCCGGCGGACAAACATCCGCGCGGGAGCAGATCGCGTAATCCGTGCAAACGCTGAAAGCGCTTGGTGCGGGCGGAGGGACTCGAACCCCCACAACTTTCGTCACTGGAACCTAAATCCAGCGCGTCTACCAGTTCCGCCACGCCCGCGTAAATTTGCATCAAGACCGGCCGCGATGCCGCGGGCGGCGGGCTTATAGCATGTGCCCGCCTGTTCGCAGCAAAAAAATGGCCCGATAGAGGCAGGCTTCACCTAGGCACGACGGCTGGACTTATCCAGCACGGCGTGGTCCGGATCGGCCCATGAAAACGCGGATCTTCGACCTGACGAGGCGCGAGGTTTTGGCCGGATTTGGCGCCTCTGCGGCCGGGCTGATGGCGGGCGGCGCAGTCCCGGCCGTGACCGCCCAACTCGCGCTTCAGGCAAGGCCGGCAACGCTGGCTCTGAGGTCGGGGCAGCCGGCTACACCCATCTGGGAGCTGGCCGCCGTCAGTCATCTCGGGGATGTCCGCCTCAAACGTGGCGACCGCTGCGAGGTGGTCTTCCGCAACGACCTGCCTGTGCCGCTTGCACCAGTTTGGTACGGCCTCAATGGCCCGGCCGCGGCCGACCCGCTTCGGGGTCGCGCACCGACGGCCCCGGACGCGACGGAAACATCAATCATTTCAGTGCCAACCGCGGGAACCCTGTTGGCCGACTTCCGGCTGTTCGAGGACGGCCTGAAGCAGCCCGCGCGCCCGCTTCCGATCATCGCCACCGAGACCAACACGGTCGCCGCCGATCGCGACGTGGTCCTCTTGATCGAGGAGTGGCGGCTGCGGCCGGATGGGACCGCACTTGCCCCGGGCCGGGACCCGAAGGACACATCCCCGCTCTATACAATCAACGGAACGACTTCATTCGAACTCTCAGCTTCAGCAAATGAGCGGCTGCGGCTGCGCTTTATCAACGGCTCGCAACGTTCTGTTCTGGCGATCAAATTGGAAAGTCACGAGGTCCACGTGGTGGCCCTGGACGGACAGCCGGCTGAGCCGTTCCCGGCTCGCAACGGCGCGCTGGTGCTGGCTCCCGGCGCACGCGCCGACGCCTTCGTGGATGCGGCCACATCGGCCCCATTCCTGCTGCATGACGGCAAGGAGGCGCGCCAGGTCGGCCGCCTGACGGTCTCCGGCAAGCTTGACCGGCGCGCGCCGCCGTTGCCGCTCTTGCCACTCCCTCCGAATGACCTACCCGACCGGCTCGATCTGAGGGGCGCCCTGCGATTCGATGTCGCTCTCGGGGCAGCCGACGCCGGGTGGGTACGGGCCGCAAATTTCTCGACGTCCTCCGCCCCCGCCTTTCGCACCAAGGCCGGCCGCACCGTCGTGTTGGCCCTCAAGAACCCCGCCTCCGTCGCAACCGTCTTCCATCTCCACGGCCACCATTTCCGCCTGCTCGACAAGCTCGACGACGGCTGGAAGCCCTATTGGCTCGACACGCTCGCGATCGAACCCGGCCAGACCCAGCGCATCGCATTCGCTGCGGCCTCTCCCGGGCGGTGGCTGATCGAATCCGTCGTCACCGACTGGGCCGCGCCGCGGCTGGTGCGCTGGTACGAGGTGGAGTGAGCTATCGGCCACGCGTCCAAAGATAGCGAGCGTCCGGTTCTTTCTCCTCGTTTCGGGTCCCGTTGGTCTGCTCGATCAGCGTGAACCCGCGCGCTTCATAGAAGCGGCGCGCCAACGCGTTGCGCTGGAAGGTCCAGAGCTCCAGCTGTTCGCTGGCCTGCTTGGCGATATCGAGGAGTTCGGTGCCGACGCCGCGCCCTTGAACAGCAGGAAGGACGTAAAGCTGCTCGACCCAGCCGTCACGGACAGCGATGATTCCGCTCAGTACATCGGCATCGAAGCGTCCCCACACGCGGCACGTCGCCAAGACATGCTCGCGGTAGAACCAGCGGTCCTCATCCGGCGTATGCAGCCCAGCAAGCCAGGGCATCGCATGGTCGAATGCAGCCCGGTGAACCTGCGCCGCCGCGCCCATATCGATGAGCGCGAGCGGCCTGAGCATTAGTACTCGATCCCCAGCGCATGATAGATCCGTCGGTGCACGGCGGGCAGCGTCTCGGTGAGATCCTCCGCGATCAGGCCCGGCCCCGCCTCGCTCGCCGCTTCGCCATGCATCCACACCGCGATGCTGGCTGCTTCGAACGCCGGGACGCCCTGCGCAAGGAGGCCTGCGATGATGCCGGCGAGGACGTCGCCGGCACCCGCGGTGGCGAGCCAGGGCGGAGCGTTGGCGGCGATGGTGGCGCGGCCGTCGGGCGCGGCAATCGTGGTGTCGGCGCCCTTCAGCAGCACGACCGCGCCGGAGCGCTCGGCGGCGGCGCGCACGCGCTCGATCTTCGAGCGCCCCGGATGTTTATTGCTGAGGTCGGAGAACAGCCGCGGGAACTCGCCCTCGTGCGGCGTCAGCACCACCGCCTTGTCCTGCGACGTCTTGATCGATTCGAACAGGCGCTCGGGATTGGCGGCAAAGCTCGTCAGCGCATCCGCGTCGAGCACCAGGCGCCGCTGGGAGGTAAGCGCCGTGTGGACGAGATCGCAGGTGCGCTCGCCGACGCCCGCGCCAGGGCCGATGATGCAGGTGTTGTAACGCTTGTCGCCGAGCAGCTCGCCGAACTCGATGGCGGTATCGACGGGGTGAACCATCACCGCGGTGAGCGCAGCCGCATTGATCGCCAGCGCATCACGCGGCGTGGCCAGAGTCACCAGGCCCGCGCCGGCGCGCAGCGCCCCGCGCGCGGCGAGCCGCGCCGCACCGGTCGCCGCCGCATCGCCCGAGACCGCCAGCACATTACCTCGCGCGTATTTATGGCCGTCGATGCGCGGCACCGGAAAGGCCGAGCCCCAGAAGTCCGGATCGTTCTCAAAAATCCGCGGCGCGATCTCGTCCAGCACCTGCGCCTCGATGCCGATGTCGGCGACGCGGACGTGACCGCAATGCATGCGCCCCGGCAGCAGCAGATGCGCCGGCTTCTTGCGGAAGAAGGTGATGGTCTCGGCGGCGTTCACGGCCACGCCCAGCACGGCCGCGCTGGTGCCGTTGATGCCGCTCGGCAGGTCGACCGCGAGCACCGGCGCACCATTGGCGTTGATCGCCCCGATCATCTCACGCGCCTCGCCCTCGACGGGACGGCTGAGGCCCGCGCCGAACAGCGCATCGATGATCAGCGCCGGTCGCCCGATCGCCTGCGGGTTGAACGGGAGCACCGGGTGTTTCCAACCCCGCGCGGCCGAGGCCGCGTCGCCCTGGAGCTGGTCCCGCTCGCACATCAGGATCACCGAGACCTCGCGGCCTTGCGCCGCGAGCTCGGCGGCTGCGACAAAACCGTCCCCGCCGTTGTTGCCCGGGCCGGCCACGATCAGGATTGGCCCCTCCTCCACCAGCGCGTGGGCGGCCTCGGCGACCGCCTGACCGGCGCTGAGCATCAGCTTGAAGCCGGGGGTGCCTGCCGCAATGCTGAGCTGGTCGGCGCGCTGCATTTCGGCGTTGGTCAGAACTTCCATGCCACTTCCCTGTCCAAAAAGCGTTTTCAAGAGGCACGTTCCGCACCGGGCCATCCGACGGAACGACGATCTGCACAGATATTGAACCGTTTGCCTATTTCGTAGTCTGCGGTATTTTGTGCGGGTCGGCGCCACCTATCAGAGCTGCACGTTAAAGGGCTGATAACGCTCCAATAATCAGGGCATTTGCAACTTGGCATAGACCCTGCTTTCGCGGAAGTCGCTTCGGTTCGTCGTGTTCACTGGCATTTATCAGGGTGTGGCCGGCCGTTGTTGCCGGATTGGTCAGGGATCCCGGCATAGCGAAGACAAGATCATGCGTTAAGAAAAGCGCATCCTGACGAAGACGTTGCTATTGTTCGAAAGGCCGGGAGGCGCGCAGTGAAGAAAATCGAAGCCATCATCAAGCCATTCAAGCTCGACGAGGTGAAGGAAGCGCTTCAGGAAGTCGGCCTTCAGGGCATCACCGTCACCGAAGCCAAGGGCTTCGGCCGGCAGAAGGGTCACGCCGAGCTGTACCGCGGCGCAGAATACATCGTCGACTTCCTGCCCAAGGTGAAGATCGAGATCGTGATCGGCGACGATCTGGTCGAGCGCGCCATCGACGCAATCCGCCGCGCCGCGCAAACCGGGCGCATCGGCGACGGCAAGATTTTCGTCTCCAACATCGAAGAGGCGATCCGCATCCGAACCGGCGAATCCGGGCTGGACGCTATCTGAGCCGGGTGCTATCCCGCATTTTGCGACATTCTGACAAGAAATAGGCTGCTTCGGCGGCCTCGTTTTGTTTGTGCCTCGCGCGCCTCAAGAAGCGTGAACACGGTCGCTCGAAGTTTGGAAACCGACCCGCAGAGCCAAAAGGGGTATGCATGAAGACCGCCAAAGACGTCCTGAAATCGATCAAGGACAACGACGTCAAATACGTCGACCTGCGCTTCACCGATCCGCGCGGCAAGTGGCAGCACGTCACCTTCGACATCAGCATGATCGATGAGGACATTTTCGCCGAAGGCACGATGTTCGACGGCTCATCGATCGCCGGCTGGAAGGCGATCAACGAGTCCGACATGTGCCTGATGCCCGATCCGGTGACCGCGACGATCGATCCGTTCTTCGCCGAGACCACCATGGTCATCACCTGCGACGTGCTCGAGCCGACCACCGGCGAGCCCTACAACCGCGATCCCCGCGGCATCGCCAAGAAGGCCGAGGCGATGGTGAAGTCGATGGGCGTTGGCGACACCGTCTTCGTCGGCCCCGAAGCCGAATTCTTCGTGTTCGACGACGTGCGCTTCTCCGCCAATCCCTACAGCACCGGCTTCCGCCTCGACTCCTCGGAGCTGCCGACCAACTCCGACACCGAATATGAAGGCGGCAATCTCGGCCATCGTGTCCGCACCAAGGGCGGCTACTTCCCGGTGCCGCCGCAGGATTCCGTGCAGGACATGCGCTCGGAGATGCTCGGCGCCATGGCCAAGATGGGCGTGAAGGTCGAGAAGCACCATCACGAAGTCGCCTCCGCCCAGCACGAACTCGGCATGAAGTTCGACACGCTGACGCTGATGGCCGACCACATGCAGATCTACAAATACTGCATTCACCAGGTCGCGCACATCTACGGCAAGACCGCCACCTTCATGCCGAAGCCGGTCTTCGGCGACAACGGCTCGGGCATGCACGTGCACCAGTCGATCTGGAAGGACGGCAAGCCGGTGTTCGCCGGCAACAAATACGCGGACCTGTCGGAGACCTGCCTCCACTACATCGGCGGCATCATCAAGCACGCCAAGGCGATCAACGCCTTCACCAACCCGTCAACCAACTCCTACAAGCGTCTGGTCCCGGGCTATGAGGCTCCCGTGCTGCTGGCCTATTCCGCCCGCAACCGCTCCGCCTCCTGCCGCATCCCCTACACCGCTTCGCCGAAGGCCAAGCGCGTCGAGGTGCGCTTCCCCGATCCGCTCGCCAATCCCTATCTCGGTTTCGCCGCGATGCTGATGGCTGGCCTCGACGGCATCAAGAACAAGATCGATCCGGGTCCGGCGATGGACAAGGACCTCTACGATCTGCCGAAGGAAGAGCTGAAGCAGATCCCGACGGTGTGCGGCAGCTTGCGCGAGGCGCTCGAAAACCTCGACAAGGACCGCGGCTTCCTGAAGAACGGCGGCGTGTTCGACGACGATTTCATCGACGCTTATATCGAGCTGAAGATGACCGAAGTCGCCCGCTTCGAAATGACCCCGCACCCGGTCGAGTTCGAGATGTACTATTCGGGCTAGGCGGCCCGAACGACCACGACGCACGAAAGGCGCCCCTCGGGGCGCCTTTTTTGTGGTCATCGAGTTTCGTTCTGCGTCTGACTCCATTTCGTTCTCAAAGAACGAATCGGAATCGAGAAAACTGGCGCGCATCAATTCTTGATATCTGGTTTATTGCGCCCGAGAGATCGCGAGCGCTGTTGGTAATTCGCAGGATGCATTCAGCGCCGCGAAATCCATCCTGGAGACTAGTTCTCGTGCCTGTTTGCGAAAATCGCCAATCCTCCGCCGCCGGTCGCAACGATCGATAGCCTTATAGGCCTCGGCGCAGCCCCGCAGCTACGCCGCCGCGCGCTGCTTCGCCACCATGGCCTGACCGAACGCCTCGAACAGTTTTCGATTGATCGGATTGTGCTGCGGGTCGTATTCGGCGTGCCATTGCACGCCGAGCGCAAAGGTCTTGGCTTCCGCGATCCGGATCGCCTCGATGGTGCCGTCCTCGGCAATGCCCTCGATCAGCACGCGCTTGCCGGGATCGAGGATGCCCTGGCCGTGCAGCGAATTGACCCTGATCTTGTCACAGCCGAGCAATTCCGCGAACGCGCCGCCCGGTGTCAGATCGACGTCGTGACGATCGGCGAACACCACTGTCGGGTCGGGATGGATCTCACCGTTCTCAAGCCTTGGCATGCGATGGTTCATGCGGCCCGGGATTTCGCGGATCTCGGGATGCAGCGAGCCGCCGAAGGCGACGTTCATCTCCTGGAGGCCCCTGCAGATGCCGAACAGCGGGATACCGCGGGCAACGCAGGCGACCGAGAGCGCCAGCGCCACCTCGTCGCGGTGGATGTCGTAGGGCTCGTGCGCCTCACACGGATCGACGTTGAAACGGGTCGGGTGGACGTTGGCGCGGGCGCCGGTGAGCACGATTCCGTCGACGGTTTCGAGCAGCGCGCCGATATCGGTGATGTCGGGCGAGCCCGCGAACATCACCGGCAGGCCGCCGGAAACCTCGGCCACGGCGCGCAGATTACGCTCGCCGACCATCTGGACCTGAAATCGATTCTCAATGCGATGGGCGTTCCCGATCACGCCGACGACCGGCTTTCTCATCTCCCGTTCAGACCTCTCGCCGAAGACGATTCTCCAAACATGCCCCTGGGGTGGAACAAATTCAACAGAAGGGTACGCGGGACGGCAATGCTATTTTCGCGCAAATGCCTCCCGGGCCACGATCGCGCCGCCAAGGGGCAGGCCGGCGATCTTCAGCGCGGTCGCCGCCGGGTCGCCCGGCGCAGCCAACCAGGGCAGTTTCGTCTCGATTCCGCGCGTCACGGGCTCCCCGAGCGCGCCACCGAAATCGATCGGCCAAAGCCCGTTGGGCACTGTTTCGGCGGTAAGGCCACGGAGTGCGTAACCGTCGCCCAGCACCGCCTCCACATGGTCGCCGGCGACAAGGCGCGCGGTCGTAGGGTCCAGGGGATCGCCAAAGCTCACCAGCACGGGCATTAGGTCGCCCTGCACCGCGACGACGCCGGTCTGCCGGTTGAGCTCGTTGAACGAGACGCGGTTGCCTCGCGCAGCGCCATAAGCGCGGAGCGCGACATAGTTGATGTCGTCGAGATCGAGCTTCGCGCCCTGCTGATGCGCGAGCAATGCCACCACATTCTTTCCCCGGCCGAGGTCGACGAACACGGCCTCGCCGCGCATCGTGGTGCGGCCGCCCCGGCTATAGCCGCGATCGGGCACGACGGACAGAATGCCCGACCCGGTCTTGATCCCGTCAGGCGTCGTCACCTCGACCGCGAGGCGATATTTGTGACCGGGCCGATTGATCCGGATCTGGTCGCCAATCACGAGCACGGCCAGAAGCCCGAGCAGACCCACCCATTTGCTGATGAAACTCAAGCGCGCCCCACCTGTTCTCTCCTCGTCGGTCTGCACCGTTCATACGGCAGCGTCAAACCAGCGCGTTGACGCGGTCTTGATCAAAAGCGTGTTTGTCGAAAGAGTGCCCCCCGGTCCACCTAAAGGACATTGCGTGATCACATTCCCGAATGAACGACCCCCGACCCGTTTTGATCTGGCTTGGGGCATTTCGGTCGGCGGCATCGGTGTGGTGCTGTTCGCCGTGCTGCTCGCGTTCTCCTGGTACTTCGCCACCACCCTGCTCCTGATCTTCGCCGGGGTGCTGCTGGGCCTTGGGCTCAACGCGCTGACCAACGCGCTTGGCCGGCACGCGCGTCTTCCGCATACGCTGCGGCTCGCGATCGTCTGCTTGGCCCTCGCGCTGATGCTCGCGGGCATCGCATATCTCGGCGGCGCCACCATCGCCGATCAGGCGGCGGGACTCAGCAAAACCATCAAATCCCAGATCGGCAACGTCAAATCATTCCTGGACAATCACGGCATCGACACCAGCTTCTTCGATTTCGGGAGCTCCGGACCCGGTTCGTCTCCCGACGCGCAACCGGAGCCGATGCCGTCGGCCGGCACGGCGTCGCGCGGGGCAATACCCGGCGCAGGCGCCCTTGCCTCCAGCGGCGGGGCGATCGTCAGCCAGACGTTCAAGCTGCTGCTTGGCACCATCCACGGCGTGGGAAACATCTTCATCGTGCTGTTTCTGGGAGTCGCCTTCGCCGCCCAACCCAGCGTCTATCGCGAGGGATTGCTGTTCATCGCGCCTGCAAAACATCGCGCGCGCACGGCCGTCATCATCGACCGCGTCAGCGAGACACTTGAACGATGGCTGATCGCACAGATGATCGTCATGCTCGCGGTCGGCGCGGTAACCTGGATCGGGCTTCTCATCATCGGCATCCCGGGCTCCTTCATTCTCGGGATTCAGGCGGGACTGCTCGGCTTCATTCCGACCGTCGGCGCCATCATAGCCGGCGTCGTGGTCGTGCTGGCGAGCCTCGCCTCAGGATGGATTCCGGCGCTGTCGGCGTTTCTCCTCTTCATGGGCGTCCACGCCATGGAGAGCTACGTGCTGACGCCCCTGCTGCAGCGGCAGGCACTGGACATTCCGCCGGCCACGCTGTTCGCGTTCCAGATCCTGCTCGGCGTCGTGTTCGGGATCTGGGGCCTGGCGCTGGCGCTGCCACTGGTCGCCATCGCCAAAGTCGTGATCGACCATTTCAAGACGTATGAAGCGCCGCCTCTGGCGGAGGCGGCCTGAGCCGCCTCAGGTGATGAGCACGGTTTCGGTGTGCTCCACCTCAGGCGGTGCCGCAAAATACTGGCCGACGAGGCCGCGCCATTCGGTGAAATTCTCGGAGCCGCGAAAATCGACGGTGTGGTTCTCGAGCGTCTCCCACTTCACCATCAGACGATAGCGCTGCGGCTTCTCGATCGACTTGTGCAGCTCGAAACCGTGAAAACCCTTGGAGCGGCCGAAAGCGGCCTTCGCCTTGGCAACGGCGGCCTCAAAATCCTTCTCGCTGCCCGGCTTGACGTCGATTTGCGCGATCTCGGTGATCATCTGTTTCCACCCATTTTGTTCGATGGGCGTGTCTACCGCAGCCCGCGACAAAGAAAAAGGCGCCGAAACGGCGCCCTGCCCGGTCCAAGAATGCAGATCACTCAGGCGAGCAGCAGAACGGTGCCCACCACCATCAGCGCACAACCGGCGAACAGCGCGAGCGGCCAGTAATTGCGGCCTTGCGTGTAGCGCCCCTGGGCGCGGCGCTCGGTGATCAGCGCGCTCTCGTATTCGTCCGCGGTCGAGAACAGGCACGCGAAGCCGCCGCGTGCCGAAGTCGCCGCGGCTTCGAGCGACATCAAGGCGGTCTGCGGGTTCTGTCGACGGATCGATTCCATGACCGCAATGGTAGGGATCGAATGGTAAACAGGGGATTACCGCGAGGCCTCCTTTGCCTAGGCGGTCGCCGGCTGCGCTTTGGACTGCGTGTTGGGCACGCCGATCCGCGCGGCGCTCTGGCGGCGCCAGTTCTCCAGCGACAGTGGCAGCTCCTCCGCCGACTCGACGCGGTTTCGGCCGCCGCGCTTGGCCTGGTAGAGCGCGGTGTCGGCCGAGGCCAGCAGCACTTCGAGCTCGGTGCCGGCCGGACCGCCGGCGACGCCGATGCTGACGGTGGTGTCGACCGGGCCCTCGTCGACGACGACGCCGGAGGTCTCGAAGGCCTCGCGCACGCGCTCAGCGACCAGCACACCCTCCTCGAGCGAACACGGCAGGAGGGCGGCGAACTCCTCGCCGCCGATGCGACCCGACATGTCGCTGATGCGCAGATTGCTGACGACGACGGTCGAGAACAGTTTCAGCATCTCGTCGCCGGCGGGATGGCCGAACCGGTCGTTGATCGACTTGAAATGATCGATATCGAAGATCATCACGGTCACGGGACGTCCGGCCTTTGCCTCGCGCTCGATCACGCGCCCGCAGGCTTCCGAGAAGCCGCGGCGGTTGAGCATGCCGGTCAGCGGATCGGTGGAGGCGGCGGTCCGGTGCGCGGTGACGGTGCGATCGGACACCAGCATGAAGATCACGAACACGGTGCCGACGGCATAAAGCACGAGCTCGACCGCGAACACGGTGACCCAGATGCTGCTGGCGAAACCCGCTTCGTGCGGACGCAGGAAGCTGCCGAGCACGATCGGCAGCATCAAGACGCAGCCGTGCATCACCGGCACCACGAAGGCCGGCCAGCGCCGTTGCAGGCTCTTGCGTCGCTCGACCCAGAGCTCGCTGGCGGTCAACGCCGCATAGACCGACACGATGCCGGCGCCGACGATCATGCGCAGCATGGACGCGGGGGGATCGAGCAGCGTGGCGGCAGCGACCCAGGCGAGCGCGCCGACCAGGAGACCCGGCCAATTCGGCTTGCGGCCGTGGAAGACGCGCGCCGCATTCCACACCATGCCGCACGCGACGAAGCCGACCGCGTTCAGCGCAAGGTAAAGATGCGGCCCCAATCTGTCGCCCGCCGCCGTCCAGAGCGCGACCGATGCGGCGCCGAGGAGATAGGCGGTGCCCCACCATTTCAGCGCAGCGCTATTCTCCTGCCTTCCGAAAAACACCATCATGGCGCCGAGCAGTGCGGCGACCATGGTGGCGACCAAATAGAGCGTGATGCTATCGAGCGACATCATGTCGGCCCCCTTCTAGACATAGCAGTTACGCGATCGGATCAACCGATTTGCGCGCCCTTCCAAAAGCGACGCTATGTCCCGCGGGTTCCATTCAGGTTTTCATGCGAGCCCAAGTTTTCAGGAAACACGCCATCAATTTGCATACAAACGAACAGCAAAAAGGGCGCTGAAATCAGCGCCCTTTTGCATCTCATTGAAGCCGCTTTCGCGACGAATGCGACCGATGCGATTAACGCTTCGAGAACTGGAAGGACCGGCGGGCCTTGGCCTTGCCGTACTTCTTGCGCTCGACCACGCGGGAGTCGCGGGTGAGGAAGCCGCCCTTTTTGAGCACGGTGCGCAGCTCCGGCTCGAAATAGGTCAGTGCCTTGGAGATGCCGTGACGGACGGCACCGGCCTGGCCGGACAGACCACCGCCGGCGACGGTGCAGATCACGTCATACTGGCCGGACCGCGCGGCCACGGAGAACGGCTGCTCGATCATCATGCGCAGCACGGGACGGGCGAAATAGACCTCGACCTCGCGCGCGTTGACCGTGACCTTGCCGGCGCCTGGCTTGATCCAGACGCGGGCGACCGCGTCCTTGCGCTTGCCGGTGGCATAGGCGCGGTTGAACTTGTCGACTTTCTTCTCGTGCTTGGGCGCGTCGGGCGCGGCCGCCGTCTTGAGCTGCGAGAGCTGGTCGAGCGACTGGATGGATTCGGCCATGTTATGCGGCCCTCGTGTTCTTGCGGTTCAACTTGGCGATGTCGATCTTCTCGGGCGTCTGGGCCTCGTGCGGATGATCGGCGCCGCCATAGACGCGCAGGTTGCCCATCTGGACGCGACCGAGCGGGCCACGCGGGATCATGCGCTCGACGGCCTTCTCCAGCACGCGCTCGGGATGCTTGCCCTCGAGGATCTGGCGCGCGGTGCGCTCCTTGACGTGGCCGACATAGCCGGTGTGCTTGTAATAGGTCTTCTGCTCGCGCTTGCGGCCGGTGAGAACCGCATGCTGCGCGTTGATGATGATGATGTTGTCGCCGCAATCAACGTGCGGGGTGTAGGTCGGGAGGTGCTTGCCGCGCAGGCGCATGGCGACGATGGTGGCGAGACGGCCGACGACCAGACCCTTGGCGTCGATCAGTACCCACTTCTTCGTCACCTCAGCCGGCTTTGCCGAAAAGGTTTTCATGTCAGAGTTTCCGTGAACGGGGAGCATCGGCGCGAACACCGCACCGGACTGGCGGTTTTTTAGAGAACAGAGGCGCCGCGGTCAATGCCCAAAGGCGGAATTTACTTGTTCAATATCAACGACTTAGAAATATGGTATTAAGATACCCGTAAAAAGTTCAAACGTTTGGAATGGAATAGGTCGAGGTGACATGCGCAATCGGATCGGGCGAGGTGCCGGACAATAGCTTCACCTCACCGACTGCGAGGCGCTTGCCGAGCTTGAGCAGCCGCGCCTCCGCCAGCACGTCCTGCCCGGGCTGGCCCTTGCGCAGGAAGTTAATGTTGAGATTGGTGGTCACCGCGAGCCCGATCGGCCCGATCGCGGACAACAGCACCACGTACATCGCGAAATCGGCGAGCGCCATCAGGGTCGGGCCGGACACGGTTCCACCCGGCCGCAGCATCTTTTCGCTATAGCGCTGACGCAAAAGGCAGGCCTGACCGTCCGCGCTCTCGATCGTGATGTCGTCGCCGCTGAAGGCCTGGGGAAACTCATTGCGGAGGAACTGCTCGAGCTCCGCCACGCTCATTTTCGCTAACGCCATGCTGCCCCTCACCCTCGCTTCACGTCCCCTGTTACATTAAGTTATCTGCGTCATCCAATCGCAATAATCCAACCGGAAACGCTTTGATGTCCGTCCAGGCCGCCCGCGCCCCCTCCCCGCAACTGCCGATCCTGCTGCGCGAGACCGTCGGCCCTATCGCGGTCCTGACCCTGAACCGCCCGGCCGCCCGCAACAGCCTGTCGGCGGCGATGATCGCAAGCCTGCATGCCGAGCTCAACGAGATCCGCGACGACAAGTCCGTCCGCGGCGTCGTGATCGCGGCCAACGGTCCCGCCTTCTCCGCCGGCCACGACATGAAGGAGCTGACCGCGCGTCGCGGCGACCCGGATCGCGGCCGTGCCTTCTTCGCCGAGATGATGACCGCCTGCAGCGCGATGATGCAGGCGATCGTGCACCTGCCCAAGCCCGTGGTCGCATCCGTTCAGGGCATCGCCACTGCCGCCGGCTGCCAGCTCGTGGCAAGCTGCGATCTCGCGATCGCCTCGGAAGCAGCACACTTCGCCACTCCGGGCGTCGACATCGGCCTGTTCTGCTCGACGCCAATGGTGGCGCTGTCGCGCAATGTGCCGCGCAAGCAGGCGATGGAGATGTTGCTGACAGGCGAGCCGATCCCAGCCGCACGCGCCCGCGAGATCGGGCTCGTCAATCGTGTCGTCGCCGCCGGCAACGAGCGCCATGCCGCCATTGCGCTCGCCGAACAGGTCGCGCTGAAATCCGCCTATACCGTCAAGCTCGGCAAGGAGGCGTTCTACCGCCAGGCCGAGATGAACCTTGCAGATGCCTATCGCTATGCGGCAGAGGTGATGACCGAGAACATGATGGCGCGCGACGCCGAGGAAGGCATCGACGCCTTCATCGAGAAGCGCACGCCGACATGGCGGGATGAGTAATTCGTCATTGCGAGCGAAGCGAAGCAATCCAGAATCCCTCCTCGAAGACAGACTGGATTGCTTCGTCGCTTCGCTCCTCGCAATGACGGCGAAAGATGAGCCCGAAAAGATGAGCCAATGAACCACGACGCCTATCCCGACAATTACATCCGGGGCATCCTCAACAACGTGAAATCGATCGCGATGGTCGGCGCCTCGCCGGCCAACGTGCGGCCGAGCTATTTCGCGTTCAAATATCTGGCCCAGCGTGGCTACGACATGATCCCGGTCAATCCCGGCCATGTCGGCAAGGAGCTGCTCGGAAAACCCTTCGTCGCCTCGCTGTCCGACATCGGCCGTCCCGTCGACATGATCGACATTTTCCGCAACTCCAGCCACATCATGCCCGTGGTCGAGGAAGCCCTCACGCTCGATCCGCTGCCGATGGTGATCTGGATGCAGTTGGGGGCACGCGACGACGCGGCGGCGCTGAAGGCGGAATCGGTCGGTATCAAGGTGGTGATGAACCGCTGCCCCAAGATCGAATATGGCCGCCTGTCGTCGGAGATCTCGTGGATGGGCGTCAATTCACGCACGCTGAGCTCGAAACGCGCTCCGGTGCCGACGCAGGGCATGCGGCTATCCCTCAATCGGATGAGTGTCGGCGGCGGCGAAACCGCGGCATCGGACCGCGCCGCCAAAAACAAGACCGAGCAAAGCTGACGCAGTTGCGAAGGTTTCATTTCGCGAACGCGACAATGCGTAGCACGATCGTTCCGATGTGAAGCCGCGCCTTGACGGCAGCCGCGGCGCCAATCAGCATGCCGCGCGATTTCAGACCACGACAACAGGACGCCCTCAATGAGCGATCGCCTTCCGGGATTTTCGACCCTCGCCGTGCATGCCGGTGCACAGCCCGATCCCACCACTGGTGCGCGCGCGACTCCGATCTATCAAACGACGTCGTTCGTCTTCAACGACGCCGACCACGCCGCCTCTCTGTTCGGCCTGCAGGCCTTCGGCAACATCTATACCCGCATCGGCAATCCCACCAACGCGGTGCTGGAAGAGCGCGTCGCAGCACTCGAAGGCGGCACGGCCGCGCTGGCGGTGGCCTCGGGCCATGCCGCGCAGGTCGTGGTGTTGCAGCAATTGCTCCAGCCCGGCGACGAGTTCATCGCCGCGCGAAAGCTCTATGGCGGCTCCATCAACCAGTTCACCCACGCGTTCAAGAGCTTCGGCTGGAACGTGGTATGGGCCGATCCCGACGACATCGCGAGCTTCGAACGCGCGGTCACGCCGCGCACGAAAGCGATCTTCATCGAGTCCATCGCCAATCCCGCCGGCAGCATCACCGACATCGAGGCGATCTCGACGGTGGCGCGCAAGGCGGGCGTCCCGCTGATCGTCGACAATACGCTGGCCTCGCCCTATCTGATCCGCCCGATCGACCACGGCGCCGACATCGTCGTGCACTCGCTGACGAAATTTCTCGGCGGCCACGGCAATTCGATCGGCGGCATCATCGTCGATGCCGGCGCTTTCGACTGGTCGACAGGCGGCAAATATCCGATGCTATCGGAGCCGCGGCCCGAATATCACGGCATCCGGCTCCAGGAGACGTTTGGCAATTTCGCCTTCGCGATCGCCTGCCGCGTGCTCGGCCTGCGCGACCTCGGACCCGCGCTGTCGCCGTTCAACGCCTTCATGATCCTCACCGGCATCGAGACATTGCCGCTGCGCATGCAGAAGCACTGCGACAATGCGAAAGCGGTCGCCGAATTCCTCGCCGGCCATCCGGCGGTGGCCGCGGTGAACTATGCGGGCCTTGCAAGCGACAAGTACAACCAGCTCGCGCGCAAATACGCGCCGAAGGGTGCCGGCGCCGTGTTCACCTTCAGCCTGAAGGGCGGCTACGATGCCGGCGTCAGCCTGGTGTCGAAGTTGCAGCTGTTCTCGCATCTGGCCAATGTCGGCGACACCCGCTCGCTGGTCATCCATCCGGCCTCGACCACGCACAGCCAGCTCGACGACGCCGCTAAGGTCAAGTCCGGCGCCGGCCCCGACGTGGTGCGGCTCTCGATCGGCATCGAGGACAAGGAAGATTTGATCGCCGATCTGGAACAGGCGCTGGGCACGTAGCTGTCCTGGTCATTCCGGGGCGCCTGAGTGCGCCCCGGAATATGGCTCCAGTTAACAGTCATTAACCATATCTGCCGCATACATCGTCACTGGATCGCCCCTTTGATTCGGAGCCGACGATGCTGCGCTGGATGGTGCCTGCCCTTGCGGCGATGCTGACGGTCTCAGCTGCGATTGCCGCCGATTTGCCGGCCACGCCAAAGCGGCGGGCGGCCGCTCCGCC
>NZ_JADPJQ010000012.1:359423-418070 GCF_023073515.1 Bradyrhizobium sp. 17
GGCCTACGGCATCGGCAGCTACATCCGCAATTTGCCGGGTACGCCACTGCTCCCGGGCTCCCACACGCTGCCGGGCTATTACGGCCGCCCCTGGGACTACGATTACCAGGGCGCGTATTACGGCGGGAAGCAGGTCGATTATTTCTGGCGCCTGCCCTACTCGTGCGGCATCTACGGCTATTGCTGAAGAGCAGATCCGATCAGCCGGCCTGACCGACGGGAACGGCGCGCGGCTGCGCTTCGGTTGCGCCACGCGTCGCGAGCCGCTCTGTCTGCATCACCGCAAGCGTCAGCACCACGATGGCGACTGCCTGATGCGCGAGCGCGAGATCGATCGGCACCTGGTTGAGCAGCGTGAGGATGCCGAGCAATGCTTGCAGGCTGACCGCGCCCAGCAGCAAAAGCGCGCCGCTTGCCGCCGAACCCGCGCGTGAACGCACGGCGTCGAACGCGTGCAACGCCGCCAGCGCGAACAGCGCATAGGCCGTCATCCGGTGCTCGAACTGCACCGTCAGCACATTGTCGAACATGTTGCGCCACCACGGCGTCTCGAACCACAGCCGCTCCCCTGAGGGAATGAACGCGCCGTCGATCTGCGGCCAGGTGTTGTAGGCGCGGCCGGCGCGCAGGCCCGCAACCAGAGCACCAAAATAGATCTGGATAAAGGTCACCGCGAGGAGCAAGGCGCTGGTAAAGCGCAGCCGCGACGATGCTGCGATCTGCGGACGCCCGGCGAGCCGCCGCACCGTCCAGACGATGCCGGCGAAGATCACGAGCGCGAGCATAAGATGTGTCGCCAGCCGATATTGCGACACCTCGACGCGTTCGGACAGCCCCGAGGCCACCATCCACCAGCCGACCGCGCCCTGGAGGCCGCCGAGCGCGAACAACAGCCACAGCCGCCGCTTCAACTCACCGGACAGGCCGCCGCGCCAGAGGAAGAACAGGAACGGCAACAGATAGGCGACGCCGATGAAACGGCCGAGCAGCCGATGGCTCCATTCCCACCAGAAGATCTCCTTGAACTCGGACAGGCTCATGCCGGCGTTGAGCTCGCGATATTGCGGGATCGTCTTGTAGGCCTCGAAGGCCGCCGTCCACTGCGCTTCCGAAAGTGGCGGCACGCTGCCCGTGACCGGCTTCCACTCGACGATCGAGAGCCCGGATTCCGTCAGCCGCGTTGCGCCTCCGACCAGTACCATCAGCGCGATCAGCGCAGCCACTGAGATCAGCCACCAACGCACGGCGCGATGCGGTTCGGACGGGGCGGAATTCGTCGTCATTCGAGGCAAAACCAGAGCTTGAACCGGACTGCGTGCCCCTTATAGTCCCCCGCTCCCGCAGCGCAAGTTACGCGAAAGCCGCGATATTCCGCCATGACGATCCGCACTCGCAAGTTCCTCGGCACCATCCTGCTCCTGGTGCTCGCCACCGTCTGGGCCCTGCTCGGCATGGCGCTGGCGCAGATGCCGTGGATCGCCGAGTCCGGCTGGCGCCAGGCCATCTATTATGTGGTGGTCGGCATGGGCTGGGTGCTGCCGGCCATGCCGATCGTGAGCTGGATGCAGCGGCCCGATCGGGCCAAGTCGAGTTCGTAGCGCTTCCAGTTCGTAGTGCTTCTAGGTCGCAGCAGTCCCGGTCGGCTTCACCGGCGCAAAAGCGACCCCCGACACCAGCACCCGCATCATGCGCAGCGAGCGCACCCGGCCATCCCAGGAAATGCGCGGCAGCGCGCGCAGATTGGTGCGTCCCTCCGCGTCCACCACGCCCGGGATCGTCGTCACCGCGCTGGCAAAGCCCGCCTCCTCCGCCATGATGACATGGCTGCGCCGGAACGAGGCGCGATCACCGAACGGAAAGGCGAGATGCCGGATGTCGCGATCGAAGGCCGCCTCCGCCACCGCCTTGCCCATCGTCATCTCGCGCAGTGCGGCCGCATCCTTCATGTTGGCGAGAACGGGATAGTTCACGGTCGCACTGCCGATCGTCACCAGCGGATCGGCCGCGAGCCTCGCCAGATCCTCCCAGTTCATCGATGCCTCGCGTGAGAGCGCGGCAAGGTCGACCCGGTAGCGCGTGCAGAGGTCTGCGATCGCAGCCGACACATCCGCCGGCGGCAGCGAGCGCAGCCAGGCCTCGAGGAACGAAAACAGCGCCTGCTTCTCCGTATTGCCAGTCACAGTGAAGCGCTGCTCCTTCTCGCCCATGATCAGGCTGACACGGCTCTCGCGCGCGATCACCTGTTCGAGGCCGAGCCACCACGCCTCACCGACACCGTCGGGAAACGCCGTGGGCACATAGATCGTGAAGGGCACGGCGTGGCGCGCCAGCACCGGATAGGCAAACTCGATCAGATCCTTGCCGGCGCCGTCGAAGGTGAGTGTCACGAAGCGGCGGTGTTCCGACAGCGTCACCGCGCGCCGGCAGACCTCGTCCATGCCGACGAAATCATAGTTCCACCGCTGCAGCGCGCGAATGGCGCGATCGAGGAAATGCGGCGTGATCTCGTTCTCGCGCAGCGGCTGAAACCCGCCGCGCCGGCGCGACCGCACATGCGCAAAGCGCAGGATGGCGCCGGCTCCACGACTGCGCAGCGCAGCCTGGCCCGTGAACCAGGTCAGCTCAAGTCGCAGCCGTTCCAGCCATCTGTCGTCGGATGCCAATGTCTCACCTCGCGCCCGTCGGCGGCCGGTCCCCTCTTATAGTCATTACCCTTTGTTGACATTTCTTTGCAAAGGTCGGCCACAGGCCGAATTACGCATATTTTTGATTTCTCGACAGGTTCGCGAATGACCATGGCTGGGGCGATGCAAAGCCGGACGGCAGAATTGCCAGCGCAGTCGAAAGCGGGCCGCATCGCGCATGTCGATATCGTGACCGATCTCGGCGCGGCCGAGGCCGTCTGGCGCGCCTTCGAGCAGCCCGGTCATCTCTTCACGCCCTATCAGCGATTTGATCTGCTCAGTCCCTGGCAGCGTCTGGTCGGCGAGCAGGAACGCGCCCGCCCCTTTATCGTCATTGCCCGCGACTCCGAGCATCGGCCGCTGCTGCTGCTGCCGCTCTCGCTGCGCCAAAGCCACGGCGTGCGCACCGCCTGCTTCATGGGCGGCAAGCATACGACCTTCAACATGGGCTTGTGGAACGCCGAATTTGCAGCGCAGGTCGCCAGCGGTGATCTCGACGCGCTGCTTGCGCCGCTCAACGAACATGCCGACGTGCTCGCACTGACGCAGCAGCCGCTGCACTGGAACGACCAGCAGAACCCGTTCGCGCATTTGCCACGCCAAAGCGCGATCAACGGCTGCCCGCTGCTCACGATGGAACCGGGCGGTCCGCCGGCATCGCGGATCAGCAACTCCTTCCGCCGCCGCCTCAAGAGCAAGGAGAAGAAGCTCCAGGCGCTCGCCGGCTATCGCTATCATTTGGCGACCACCGATGCGGACATCACCCGCCTGCTCGACTGGTTCTTCCGTATCAAGCCGGCTCGGATGGCCGAACAGAAGTTGCCCAACGTCTTCGCAGAGCCCGGCGTCGAGCAATTCGTCCGCAGCGCCTGCCTTGCACCACGCGGCGACGGCCGCGTCATCGACATCCACGCGCTCGAATGCGACGACGAGGTGATCGCAATCTTCGCTGGCGTCGCCGACGGCCAGCGCTTCTCGATGATGTTCAACTCCTACACGATGTCCGAGCACGCCCGCTACAGCCCCGGGCTGATCCTGATGCGCTACATCATCGACCGCTGCGCCGAGCGCGGCTACCGCTCGCTCGACCTCGGCATCGGCTCGGACGAGTACAAGCGGATGTTCTGCAAGGACGACCAGGACATCTTCGACAGTTTCGTTCCGCTGACGTCACGCGGAAAGCTCGCGGCCATGGCGATGTCCTCGCTGAGCCACGGCAAGCGGATGGTGAAACAGAACCAGATGTTGTTCGACCTGGCGCAGCGGCTGCGGCGAGCGTTCGGGTAGCTCTCGCCATTGCACGACTGCCCACCTTCTCCCCTTGTGGGAGAAGGTGGCGCGAAGCGCCGGATGAGGGGTTGTATCAGCAAGTCAAAATGCGAGAGGCACGCGCGGAGAGAGACCCCTCACCCGTCTCGCCGCTATCGCGGCGAGCCACCCTCTCCCACAGGGGGAGAGGGTGAGAAACGCCTACGCCGCCACGACGCGCGGCGCGTCCCTCGCATCCGACGGCTGCACCGGTCTGTTCAGCATCGTCACTTCATTGAATCCGACGGCGCTGAGCTGCTCGCACATCAGTGCGCGCGCATCCGGCGCCATCGACGCGTCGGGCACGACGACGGCGCGGGCATTCGCCGTCAGGAGCTCCGCAGGAAGGTCGGAGGCACTGCCGGCATCGAGCAGCACGTGGTCGTAGGCGCGCAGCAGCGCGTCGATCGCGAGCGTCACGCGGGGCGACTGCAACAGGCTGCGATCGAAGCCGGGGCGGCCTGCCATGACCAGATGCAGCCGCGAGAGCTTGTCCCGGGTGATGATCTGCGCGAACGACGCCTCGCCCTGCATCAGTTCGGCGAGGCCGGGTGCCGAGGCATCGACGGACACGGCGGCCATGGTCGGCGAGGACGCGGCGAGATCGACCACGACGACCCGCGCATCGCGCGCCAGGTGCCGGGCCAATGTCAGCGTCGACAGCGTGATGGCTTCGCCGCTCGCAGTGCCGAGCACCGTGACCTTCTTCGCCATGGCTCCGGCGGCGCGCAGGCTGTCGGCCAGATGCTCGATCTCCGCGAATTCGGCGACATCGGCATCGGCCGTCATCTCCGGCTGCAGCGGCGCGGGTTCTGCCATGACCGGATCGACGACCGGATCGGCGAAGGGCTCGACGACCACCGGTTGGACGATTTGTTCCTGGCGAGCCGACGCCCGCATGAGCGTTGGCGTGAACACCGCCACCGCACGGGGCGCGGTCTGGCGCAACAACTCTCCGGTGACGACGACGCCGGACGAGAGCAGCAGTGTCGCGATCGTCGCGATCAGCACGATCGGCAGCTTCTTCGGATAGGCCGGCGTGTTCGAGACGACGGCGCGCGAGATGATGCGGCCATCCGTCGGCGCGGTGTCGATGGTCTCGCGGGTGTTGGCCTCACGGTACTTCGCGAGATAGGTTTCGAGCAGGTCGCGCTGCGCCTTGGCCTCACGCTCGAGGGCGCGGAGCTGCACGTCCTGGCCGTTGGTGGCCGTCGCCTGCTTCTTGAGCTGCTCGAGGCTCGCCGACAATTCCTGAACGCGCCCGCTGGCGGCGCGCGCATCGTTTTCGAGCGTGCGGGCGAGCTTGGCGGCCTCGTCGCGGATCTGGGTGTCGAGGTCGGCGAGTTGCGCCTTCAACTCCTTGATGCGCGGATGGTTGCCGAGCAACGTCGACGATTGCTCGGCCAGTTGCGCCCGCAACGCCACGCGCTGCTGGGAGGGCGTGCGCATCGATTCCGAGTTCAAGATTTCCGACGATTCGATTGGCTTGCCGCTCTGGATCATCTCGCGGATCAGGCGCGCCTTGGACTCGGCATCGGCCTTGAGCGCGCGCGCGTTGTTGAGCTGGGTGTTGACCTCGCCCATCTGCTGGTTCGACAGCGTCGTGTTGTTGGTGCCAACGAACAGGCTCGACTTGGAGCGGAAATCCTCGGCCTTCGCTTCGGCCTCGGAGACATTCCGTCGCAGTTCGTCGATCCTGCCGGCATACCACTGGCTGGCGTTTCGGGCCTGGTCCTGGCGCGCATCCTGCTGGAGCACGAGATAGCCGTCGGCGATCGAATTGGCGACGCGGACGGCGAGATCGGGATCGGCAGACTGGAATTCGATCACGATCACGCGTGACTTGTCGACGGCGTAGGCCTGGAGGCGCTCGTAATAGGCGTCCAGCACCCGCTCTTCCGGCGTCATCGAGAACGGATCGCGGCCCATGCCGACCAGCGCCGCAAGAGACTTCAGCGGCGAAACGCCTTGCAGCACCGGATCGAACTCGGGCCGCTCCGCAAGCTTGTTCTTCTTGATGATCTCGCGCGCGAGATCGCGCGACAGCACGAGCTGCACCTGGCTGGTGACGGCTTCGGCGTCGAGCGCCTGCCGTTCCTCGGCGCGATCGCTATTGGGCCGCAGAAACACGTTCTCACGGCCGTCGATCAGGATACGGGATTCAGACTTGTAGCGCGGCGTGATGAGATTGACGATTGCGATGGATGCGACGAGCGCCAGCACCGTCGGAACGATGATCCAGCCGCGCTTGCGCGCCAATGCCGCGCCGAGCGCGTGCAGGTCGATGTCGCCGGATTCGACTGGCGCCGACCGCGGAGCAACGGGCGCAGGCTTTGCTTCAATGCTGGGCTCGAGTTCAGCCCGCTTGGCTGCTGCCTTCGAGACAGCCCGCTTGACCACCGCCTTGTCCTTGCCGGCACGCCAGAACGCTAAACGCATCGAACACTCCCGCAGGCGCAACGCCACGAACCTACCTCAACCAGGGCGATTACACTCCATTAAGGTTGCCGCTGGGTTAATCGCAGCGCCGGGCGGCTCGCGCAGGTGCGTCCGTCACCGTTTGTTAACCACGAGGCCTCTTAATCCGTCTCGATATTTCGTCAGATTGTTCGAGCATTCGCCGTCGAGCGCTGGTTTTGATCATGCCCCCCTCTCCCGACCAGCCGCTTCGCATCCTGCACGCCGTGCGCGCTCCGGTCGGCGGCATCTTCCGCCACATCCTCGACGTCGCCAACGGCCAGGTCGATCGTGGCCATCACGTCGGAATTCTCGCCGACAGTCTCACCGGCGGTGAGCGCGCCGACAAGGCCCTTGCCGAGCTCGCACCGCGGCTGAAGCTCGGCGTGCACCGGATGGCGATCCGCCGCGAACCGTCGCCTGACGATGTCCTGGTCTGGTTTCGCTTGCGGCGCCTGATCGCCACGCTCAAGCCCGACGTCATGCATGGCCACGGCGCCAAGGCCGGCGCTTTCATCCGGATGCGGCGGCGATCCGACGACACCATCCGCATCTACACCCCGCATGGCGGCTCGTTGCATTATCCCCTCAACACCCTCAAGGGCGAGTTTTACGCGCGGCTCGAGCGTGCGCTGATGGATGCGACCGACCTGTTCCTGTTCGAAAGCGCGTTTGCCCGCGACACCTATCAGCGCATCGTCGGCAAGCCGAAGGGCGTGGTGCATTGCGTCTTCAACGGCGTGACGCCGGAGGAATTCGAACCTGTCGTCATGGCCGACGACGCCACCGACCTCGCTTATGTCGGTGAGTTCAGGCACATCAAGGGCGCCGATCTGCTGGTCGACGCGGTGGCGCGCCTGCACGAGGGCGGCAAGAAGGTCACGCTGACGCTCGGCGGTGACGGCGAGGAGACCGCGGCGCTCAAAGCGCAAGTCGAGAGGCTCGGCCTCTCCAGCGCCATCCGCTTCATCGGTCACGTCAAGGCACGCTACGGCTTTTCCAAGGGGCGGCTGCTGGTCGTTCCCTCGCGTGGCGATTCCATGCCCTATGTCGTGATCGAGGCCGGTGCCGCCGGGATACCGATGATTGCGTCCAAGATCGGCGGCATTCCCGAGATTTTCGGCGCGGAGAACCCGGCGCTGTTTGCGCCGAGCAACGCGGAAGCCATGGCGGAGGCGATCGCGGCCGCGCTCGACAATCCGCTGGGAACAGCGCAGCGCGCCTTGTCGCTTCGCGAGCGCATCTCCGCGCATTTCTCGCAGCAGGCGATGGTCGAGGGCGTGCTCGCGGGCTATCGCGACGCATTTACCAATCACTAACCATTCTTAAGACCCGCTTTAGAGAATCTTCCGATTTGTCCGATAACCCAAGCGCCAGGGGATACTCGCCCGGGACGCAAGGACGCGGCCCGCGGGTTTTTGGAATGGACGTGGACGCCCGTGGAACCGCTCAACGCACGCTCGATGCTCGATGCCGCGACCAGCGCCGCGGCGAAGCCGGCTGACCGGCCCTTTGTGGAGCGGCGTCAACGGCTCTCGGCCGCCGCGCTCGACGTCGTCAACCAGAAGGTCGCCCGCGCCTATTCGCCGATCGTGATCACCGGCTTCGTGCGCCTCGCCGATTTCGCGCTGCTGAGCCTCGTCGGCATCGTACTCTATCTCGGCTATGTCATGCCGCACGCCGGCTCCTTCAGCTGGATCTATCCCGCGCAGATCATCGCCGTCGCGGTCTCCGCCGTGGTCTGCTTCCAGGCCGCCGACATCTATCAGGTGCAGTTGTTCCGCGGTCAGCTCCGGCAGATGACGCGGATGATCTCGTCCTGGTCGTTCGTCTTCCTGTTGTTCATCGGCATCTCCTTCTTCGCCAAGTTCGGCAGCGAAATATCGCGGCTCTGGCTTGCCGCCTTTTACGTCCTCGGGCTCGCCGCGCTCCTCTGCGAGCGTCTGGTGCTGCGCTCGCTAGTGCGCGCCTGGGGGCGCGAGGGCCGGCTCGACCGCCGCACCATCATCGTCGGCTCCGACCGCAACGGCGAACAATTGGTCGAGGCGCTGAAGCAGCAGGAGGATTCCGACATCCATGTGCTCGGCGTGTTCGACGACCGCAACGACAGCCGCGCGCTCGACACCTGTGCCGGCGCGCGCAAGCTCGGCAAGGTCGACGACATCGTCGAATTCGCCCGCCGCACCCGCGTCGATCTCGTGCTGTTCGCGCTACCGATCTCCGCCGAGACGCGCATCCTGGAGATGCTGAAGAAGCTCTGGGTGCTGCCGGTGGACATCCGCCTCTCCGCACACACCAACAAGCTACGCTTCCGCCCCCGCTCCTATTCCTATATCGGCGAGGTACCGACGCTGGACGTGTTCGAGGCGCCGATCACCGACTGGGACCTGGTGATGAAATGGCTGTTCGACCGCGTGGTCGGCACCCTCGCGCTGCTCGTGGCCTTGCCGGTGATGGGATTGGTGGCGCTGGCCGTGAAGCTCGACAGCCCCGGACCCGTGCTATTCCGCCAAAAGCGCTTCGGCTTCAACAACGAGCGCATCGACGTCTACAAGTTCCGCTCAATGTACCATCATCAGGCTGATCCGACGGCCTCGAAGGTCGTGACCAAGAACGACTCGCGCGTCACCCGCGTCGGCCGCTTCATCCGCAAGACCAGCCTCGACGAGCTGCCGCAGCTCTTCAACGTGGTCTTCTCCGGCGATCTCTCTTTGGTCGGCCCACGTCCGCATGCGGTACAGGGCAAGCTGCAGAGCCGCCTGTTCGACGAAGCCGTCGACGGCTATTTCGCCCGCCACCGGGTCAAGCCCGGCATCACCGGCTGGGCCCAGATCAACGGCTGGCGCGGTGAGATCGACAACGAAGAGAAGATCCAGAAGCGCGTCGAGTTCGACCTCTATTACATCGAGAACTGGTCGGTGCTGTTCGATCTCGTCATTCTGCTGAAGACGCCGATCTCGCTGCTGACCAAGAACGAGAACGCGTATTGAGTTGAATTTTTCCGTCATGCCCCTCCTTGTGCGCTGTTGCGCACTGGGGCGGGGCATCCGGTACTCCGCGGCGCCGGCCGCTTCCGCAATAGACGCCGCGGAGTACTGGATCGCCCGGTCAAGCCGGGCGATGACAGCGGTATTTGTGGCGTACCAGTTGCGTAAACGTATGAGCGTGTGATGGCGTATGCGGCAACAGCCGGGGAGATGAATGCAGCGGTTCGGGCCGCGCCCGGCGTGTTGGCGCTCCAGCGCGCGCTGGTATGGCTGGTCGGCGCCTCCGGCGCGATCGTGTTCATCGAGCCGAGCCCCTACGAGATCGTGACGTTGCTGGCCACCGTGACCTTCTTCGCCACCGGACTGCGTCTGCGGCTCGCTTTGATGCCGCTGGTGCTGATGCTGGTCCTGCTCAATATCGGCTATACGATCAGCGCGATCCCGCTGTTCGAGCAGTCCGAGGTGGTCAGCTGGATTGCGACCTCCTGGTACATGGCGGTGACGGTCGTGTTCTTCGCGATGGTCACGTCGGAGGACACCGCTGCCCGGCTCGACATGCTCCGCCGCGGGCTCGTCGTCGGCGCGATGGTCGCCTCGCTATTGGCGGTCGCCGGCTACTTCCACCTGGTTCCCGGCGGCGACGACCTCCTGACACTGTACGGACGCGCGCGCGGCACCTTCAAGGATCCGAACGTGCTCGGCGCCTTCCTGATCCTGCCGGCGCTGTTCTCGCTGCAGAGCGTCGTCTCCGACAAGTTCGGCAAGGCCCTCCGCAACGTCATCGCCTTCGGCATCATGTCGCTCGCGATCCTGCTCGCGTTCTCCCGGGCCGCCTGGGGCGGGCTGGTGCTGACATCCGCCTTCATGCTGGCGCTGATGGTGCTGACCAGCCGCACCAACGCGCAGCGCTCGCGCATCATCGTCATGGCGATTTTGGCCGCGGTGCTGGGCCTCGCGCTGATCGCGGTGTTGATGTCGTTCGATTCCACCGCCGAAATGTTCAAGCAGCGCGCGAGCTTCGACCAGAGCTACGACGAAGGCAGGTTCGGCCGGTTCGGCCGGCACATCCTGGGAGCGGAGATGGCGCTCGACCTGCCGTTCGGCATCGGCCCGCTGCAATTCCACCGCTTCTTCCCCGAGGACACCCACAACTCTTATCTCAACGCCTTCATGTCGGGCGGCTGGCTGTCCGGCATCTGCTACCCCGCGCTGGTCTTCACGACCGTCATCATGGGCGTCAGGCACATCTTCGTGCCGGTGCCCTGGCAGCGCGCTTATCTGGCGGTGTTCTCCGCCTTCGTCGGCACCGTCGGAGAAAGTTTCGTGATCGACACCGACCACTGGCGGCATTTCTGGATGATGCTGGGCGCGATGTGGGGCATGATCGCGGCTGCGCAGATCTACAAGATCAGGGCTGGCGACGAAGCTTCTTCAGCTTGAGATCGGGGCGTTTCTCGGGCGGCGTGTCGAGCAGGCCTTTCAGCGCCGCGGTCGCCGCCAGCACGCCCTTGTAGCCCTCATTGGCGAAGCGCAGCAGCAGGCGCAATTCCTGGTCGGAATAGCCGCCAAAAACCTTCTCCATCGCCTGCTGCATCGGCACGTAGAACTGGCCGAGCCTTTCGATCGCCTCCGGCACGACGGCAATGAAGACCTTGCGACGATCGGCATCGTCGCGCTCACGACGGACCAGGCCCGCCTTTTCGAGCCGGTCGACCACGCCGGTGATGGCGCCGGTCGTGAGCCCCGTGACTTCGGCGAGCCGGCCGGCGGTGACGCGGCCTTCGAGGTACAGGATGTCCATGCATTCGAGGTCGGAATTGGCGATTCCGGCAACGTTCGCAACGGTCTGGCCATAAAGCACGCCCTGCGCGGACGACCTGCGCATCGCCTCCTCGAGCTCCTGCAGCAGCGCGGCGCGCGCCTTCGTCCTTGACAAGGCAAACCTCGTATCTTAGTCGATATATATCTTAGTCACTAAGAGATTTAGCGACTGTAATTCTCCTAGCACCACGGAAACGTCGGGAGCAAGCCATGTCCTATCGTCCTCGCAAGGCCCTGATCATCGGCGCCGGCATCGCCGGCCCCGTCGCGGCGGTCCTGCTGCGCCGCGCCGGCATCGAGTCCGCGATCTACGAGGCCTGGCCCTATTCGAAGGGCATCGGCGGCGGCCTTCAGATCGCGCCGAACGGCATGCAAGTCATGGACGAGATTGGCCTTTCGAATGAGCTGATCAGCCGCGGCTCGATCGCGGAATCCTTCGACTTCTATTCGCAAGCCGGAGAGAGGCTCGGCTCGATCAATCGCGACATGGCGCGGCGCTTCGGCCAGCCCGCGGTCAATGTCTGCCGCGCCACGCTGAACGAGATGCTGATCGACAAGGCCTGGTGCGCATGCGTTTCACTTTATTTCGAGAAGCGCCTGATCAAGATCGAGGATCGCGCCGACCAGCCGATCATCGCCTACTTCGCCGACGGTACCACGGCCGAAGGCGACTTCGTGATCGGCGCCGACGGCGTGCACTCGGTGACCCGGCGCCAAGTCGTCCCGGACGGGCCGCAGCCGTTCGATACCGGACTGATCGGCTTCGGCGGCTTCGTACCGCACGCCGTCCTCGATGGCCGGCCGATCGGCCGGCACGTCGAAACCACGTTCGGACAGAGCGGCTTCTTCGGCTACGGCTATTGCAGCCCCGATCCGAACGACGGCGTGATGTGGTGGAGCACGCAACCCGCGCACGGCATGGACGCGGCGATGTTTCGCGCGCTCGACCATGCAACGCTGAAGCAGCACCTGCGCGGCTTCCACCGCGGCTGGCACGATCCGATCCCTGGCATCATCGAGGCAGCCGAGAACATCGTGGTCACCGACACGCTCGACGTCGCCACCCTGCCGACCTGGTCGCGCAAGCGCTCGTTGCTGATCGGCGATGCCGCCCATGCGACCAGCCCCCATGCCGGCCAGGGCGCCTCGCTCGCGCTGGAGGATGCGATGCGCCTCGCCCGGTTGATGCAGCAAGGCCGGGAGCTCGGCGCCACCTTCCAGGCCTTCGAGGCCGAACGGCGCCCGCGCACGGAAAAGATCGTCGCCATGGCCCGCCGCAACGGCAACAACAAGCGCGAGTTCAGCGCCACCGGCGCGTGGATCCGCAATCAGATGATGAAGTGGCTGCTGCCGCTGGGCGCGAAAAGCATGGAGTTCATGTACGCCTACGACGCGCGGGCGGTGTAGTGGCACGAACGCTGTCATGCCCGCCTTGTGCGCACTTGCGCACCGGGGCGGGCATCCAGTACGCCGCGGCCTCTCGATTCAATCGGTGCCGTCTCTGGAATACTGGATCGTCCGGTCGAGCCGGACGATGACACCGTGATTGCGGCAAGTGACCGCCTCTACTTCTCCACCGCGAACGTCAGCCCGGCATTCTCGACCAGCCGCTTGATCAGCTTGTGCTGCATCGCCGCGCCCGGGGTCCAGAAGCCGGCTGCGACGTCAGTCGTGTCCCGCAGCATGCAGATGGCGCATTCGGAGATCATCTTCGAGGTCGAGCCGTAGCCGGGATCGCGGTCGCCGGTGACGCCGGCGCGAACCATGCGGCCATCGGGTGCGATCGCGACATAGAGCAGATCGAACAGACCGTTTTCACGCTCTTCCTTCGACGGCCCCTCGCCCGGCTTCGGTGCGTCGGGGCCGGTCTTGCCCGCATTGGCAGCCATCACGAGCTTGGCGTTGGCCTCACCCTTCTCGCCGGGACCGGTCAGGACCATCTCGTCGTAGACGAAGTCCTGGCCGTAGGGGAATCCCATCAGCATGTTGGAGCGGTGAACGTTGCGCGTGTTGATCAGCGCCATCGTGAACGGCGCGGCCCAGGATTGCAGATCCTCCTCGAAGGCGGCCCTGTTGCCTTTCGGCTGCTTCGGGCCGGTGAAGCCGGGCGTCAGCGCAAAATGATCGTTGAGAATGGCGACAAGGCTGAGATCCTTGGCCACCGCATCGAAGGTCGCCTTAGCGCTGGCGGCGGTGCCGCCCGAGAGCGTGCCCCGCATGTCGCGCACACGCCCTTTCACCCGCGGGGCCGGCGCGCCGAAGACACGTTTAGCCTCTTCCTGGACGAAGAATGTACCGAGCTCGAACGGCACGGAATCGTAGCCGCACGACAACACGATCCGCGCGCCGCTCTCTTTTGCAGCCGCCTCGTACTTGTCGATCATCTGGCGCATCCAGATCGGCTCGCCGCAGAGGTCGAAATAATCCGTGCCCGTGGCCACGCAGGCCGCGAGCAGTTCTTCACCATAGAGCTGATACGGGCCGACGGTGGTGATCACCGACATGGTCTGCTCCGCCATCGCCTTCAGCGAAGCCGCATCCGAGGCATCCGCGACAATCAACGCCGTATTCCCGGGCGCGCCGATCGCATCGCGGACCGATTTCAGCTTGCCGAGGCTGCGGCCTGCCATCGCCCATTTGAGCGCGTGGTCGCTCTTGTAACGCTGGGTCAGGTATTCGGCGACGAGCTGGCCGGTAAAACCGGTCGCGCCATAAACGACGATGTCGAATTTCGCAGAGCTCATGATCCGCCTTTGCTTTACTTCTTCGCGTAGCTCACGCCCATGCCGGCACGGACGTCGCTTTGAATACCATAGGGCGGGATCGGATAACGCAGGCCGTTCTTCGCCAGCGCCTTCATGCCCACAACCGCCTTGGCGAGATGTTCCGGCTTCAGGGCCATCAGCATCTCCTCGTCCGGCACGCCGCCATAGCGCCGTTCGGCGTAGCATGGCAAGGACAGGCTGGGCTCACCGCTCTTGAGCGCCCTGCCCCAGGAATCGGCGCAAGCGGTCTCGCCGACCACGCCCCATTCGAACTTCTTGTAGCCGGTGTATTGCAGCCCGTTGATCAGGATGATCATCTGCCCCGGCGTGGCATAGACGAGACAAATGTCCGGCGGATCGAGCCGGCCGCTCGCCAGCGGACTGACCGCGAGCGCCTGATATTGCCCGAACGGAACCACGTCCAGCGCCTCCTGGCGCTTGCGTGCGTCCTCCGCCGTGCCGTGCCAGACCCCGACATAGTTTTTGCCGGCGAGCCATTTCTCGTCCTGCGGTGCAAGGCCGATCACCGCGCGGCATTGCGCGCCGACGAGATCATCGGCCGTGATGCCCACGGTCCAGCCCAGACGCGCGGCCATGCTGACGATCTGGTCGGTGGTGTGGACCGCGTTCGGCCGCCGGACTTTCGGGATTGCCTCCATGTCCGCGGTCCGCGCGAACAGCTTCATGCCGATCACCGTGGTCTTCAGTCGCAACAGGCTGTTGAGATCGGCGACGAGGCCGGCAAGATCGATGCTGTCTGCACTCTGCTGTTGCATGGCGTCCTCCCGGCCGGCAGTGGCGCGCCGGCTGTTATTGCTTCTTGAACGGTTCTAGTCCTTCGCCGGTCCCGGGAGCAACTCGCCAGTCCGGCCCATCAGGCGGTAGGCGATGAGCCCGATCCATTCGCGCACGGCGACCTCGGTTCGGCCGAGCCCGTCCGTGCCGACATTGGTGAAAGAGAAGAGATCGTCACGCCCGCCCATTCGCCAGTCAACCGGATAGGCTTCGACGTCAAATCCCGCCTTGCGAAAGATCCCCATCGAACGCGGCATGTGAAAGGCCGACGTGACCAGGAGCCAGCGTTCGCCCGGTTTGGGCGCCACCAATTGTTTGGTGAAGATGGCATTCTCGTAGGTGTTGCGGGAGTCCCGCTCGAGGATCAGGCGCTGCTTCGCGATGCCCAGATTCTCCAGGATGGGCGCGGAGTAGTCGGCCTCCCGGGAGTCCGTCGAAACCAGGTTCGCGGTGCCCCCGGTGAAGACAATGCGCGTGTTCGGATAGCGGCGCGCGAGCTCGGCCGGCGCAAACAGGCGATCGGCCGCGTGCGCGACGACCGGCGTGCGGTGCGCCGCCGACAGATCGGTGTCGATCGAGCCGCCGAGCACGATGATGCCATCGGGCGCACCGCGCGACGGATCCCACGGCGGAAAACGCGACTCCAGCGGATAGAGCAAGAGGTTGCCGAGCGGCGAAAACGCGGCGAGCGCCAGCAGGATCAGCGTGGCCGCGGCGAGCTTGCGGCCGAAGGCGGCAAAGCGCGTCGCCATCAGGACGACCGAGACGATTCCGAGCTCGATCATCAAGTTGATCGGCAGCACCGCTGCGCCGAGGGTCTTGGACAGGACAAAAAGCAGGGGAGCCTCGCTGGAATGATCGTGCCTGTTGCGCGCGGGCTTGACCCGCCCGTCGATCTTCAGAAAGCTTCTTGGAAGAGGATCGATTGCCTGGTCAAGCCCGGGCCTGTGAAACGGACGGACGCCACATGACCCATCACCACCTGCATTCCAGCCCCGAGACCTGCCATTGGGGGTTCTTCGAGGCTGCGCTCAAGCCCGTCCTCACCATCGCGAGCGGTGACGAGGTCACGGTCGACACCATCAGTGGCGGTCCGGACATGCTGCCCGACCGCAGCAAATTTCACATTCCGCCCGAGATGCACGAGGTTCATGCCCAGAACGAGCGCATGCTGCCCGGCCACATCCTCACCGGCCCGATCGCGCTCGAGGGCGCCGAGCCCGGCGACGTGCTCGCGGTCGAGATCCTCGACGTCCAGCTCCGGCAGGATTGGGGCTGGAACATGATCAAGCCGCTGTCCGGCACCCTGCCCGACGATTTCCACGAGACGCGCATTCTGAACATCCCGCTCGACCGTTCCCGGATGGTCGCCCGCATGCCGTGGGGGCTGGACCTGCCGCTCAAGCCGTTCTTCGGCGTGATGGGCGTTTCGCCGCCGCCGGCCTGGGGCCGCATCTCCTCGCTCGTTCCTCGCGCCATGGGCGGCAATCTCGACAACAAGGAGCTTGGCGCCGGGGCGACGCTGTATCTGCCGGTGTTCGTCCCGGGCGCGCTGTTCTCCTGCGGTGACGGCCATGGCGTGCAGGGCGACGGCGAGGTTTGCGTCACCGCGATCGAGACCGCGCTTCAGGGCCGCTTTCGCCTGACGCTGCGCAAGGACCTCAGGCTCGATTATCCCCGTGGCGAGACGGCGACGCATTACATGACCATGGCGATGGACCCCGATCTGGACCAGTGCGTGGTGCGGGCGCTGCGCGACATGATCGTGCTGCTCGGCGAGAGGCGCAATTTGTCGCGCGAGGACGCCTATACGCTGTGCAGCCTGGCGGCCGATCTGCGGGTGACCCAGACCGTCAACGGCTCCAAGGGCATCCATTGCATGATCGAAAAGACGATCGTGCACGGCTGAGCCGACCGGCCCACTCCTGACCGGTCGAAGCCACGCCGCCGCCGGCCTGCCGCGCGGCGTGCCTTGTCATGCCTAAATTTCCCTCGCGATTCCAACGGGCTGACCAGGCGCCGCAGCCTGCATTTGACTTCTGCCTCCAAACCTAAATAGAGTCTTAATCGTAACTTTTATGTACCCGAGTAAGAGGCTAGCGTTCGGCCATGGCCACCGAAAAAGCCGAGACTGACCGCATTCCCGTAACCTTGGCGCTCTCGACCATCACCTATCTGGAGAAGCTGGTGAGACAGGGCACCCACGGCACCAGCGTTCCCGGCGTCGCACGTACCTTGATCGAGGAAGGCATCCGTCTCGCCATCAAGGACGGGCTTTTGTCGATTCGCGACAATGGCAGGACGTGAGCGCGCGCCGAACGTGAGGCGGACGGATCTCGAGAGGCGGATGGCCGACATCTGCAACCTGGGACCGTTACACATGCCTGTTCTCTCACCCACCTGGACCGACGAACGCATCGAACTTCTGAGGCAGCATTTCGAGGCCGGGCTCTCCTGCCGCGAGATCGCCGCCGACATTGGCGTCAGCCGCAACGCCGTGATCGGCAAGCTGTCTCGCCTCAATCTCACGCGCGGCCGAACCATCGACGATCGCAAGGTTCACGACAGGGGCCTGGCGCCGGCGCGCGCGCCGCGGACCGTGCCGCGGCTGCAATATGAGATGCTCGCCACGATCTACGGCGAGACCGGTGCGCCGATGGTCACCGGTCCGATCGACGACGCCAATCGCTGCTCGCTACTCGAGCTTGCCGAGAACCGCTGCCGCTGGCCGATCTCGACGCCTGGCGCGGACGATTTCTGCTTCTGCGGCAACTCCGCACCCGACGGCCAGTCCTATTGCGCCGGCCACAGCCGCCTCGCCTACCGGCCGAATTCCCGCGCGCGCGTCATGCGCGGCTAGAGCCAAGTCCTGGAGGCGAGTCCTGGAGCCATGCCCAAAACGAAAAACCTCCGGCAGGGCATTGCCGGAGGTTTCTGGAGGTTTAGCATCAAGTCAGAGCCGCAACTTTCGTCATCGGCTGGAAGTAATATAGCTTAGTAGCTCAGGTAAGTAAATAAATTTGGGCCCATCGATTCGCATGGCACGTCTTCGCCGCCCGCACGCGCCGGATTTTCCGAAGGCCCGCTCGCAAAGAAGCCCACCTCATAAAAAAGCCCCGGCGGTGTCCCGCCGGGGCTGCGTCCTATCCGAAGGTCTTGAGCTTACCAGTTGCGCTGGGCGCGAACCAACAGGCTGTAGGTGTCCTGGTCCTTCAGCTCATAGGTCGCCGCGGGCTTGGCAACGCTGGTGAGCGCCGGCGTGGTGATCACGCCCGAGTACTTCTGGTCAAGATGGCTGTAGGTGAAGTCAGCCGAGAAGGTCAGGTTCTTGATCGGGGTCCAGCGGGTGATGACACCGATCTGGCCGATGTTGAAGTCCGGGTTGCAGGCGCCGGTCAGGGTCGCGAACGCGGCGCTGCCGCAGATCATGCCCTTGGCGGTGCCGCTGTAGTTGACGGCAGCCCACGCACCATAAAGCGCCGAATTCCAGTACGGGCTCCAGTTGTGAGTGTAGGCCCCACGGAAGCCGTAGGTCTTGGTCAGCTCGAGGCCGCTGCCGGGTGCGAACACCGCGTCAGACACGCCGGCGAAGCCGATGCTCTGATACGCGCCGCCCGAACCGCCGAACATCGAGTAGCTGGTCGCTGCCAGCTCCTGGAAGTTGTAGCGGCTCGCGCCGTCGGTGTAGACGCCCGAGATGTTGATCACGTCGCCTGCACCGGTCGGGATGTTCTTGATCGACAGCGCCAGCTGGACGGCCCAGCCCCACTTGTCTTCAGGATGACCGGTAACTTCGCTCGCGCCGTAATAGCCGACGTGGTTGTCGTGCGCAGCGACCGAGGCCTGGAACAGGCCCCAGGCCTGGTCGACGCGGAGCGTGCCGACGAGATCGGGGGAGCGGGTGCCGCCGAGATCGTTGGAGCCGTAGGCACCGCCGAGGACGCCGGCGGTGGACATGCCGGCCGTATTCCAGAGCGCGGTCTGGAACACCTGCGTCTGGTCCTGGGCCGAGACGATCGCCGTCACGCCCTGGCCGAGATCGGCGGTGTAGGTGAACTGGGCAACACCGTTGGTGGTGCCGCTGCCGCCGACGAGCTGGTCGAAGTTGTTGCCGGGATAGTTGATCCAGGGCGCGTCGAACTGCGACACGGCCTTACCCATGGTGAAGCCGGCGAACTGGATGAAGGCGTAGTAGACGCCGAGCGCGCCGCCCGAGATCGTGCCGTCGGTGCCGTTGACGGCGCCGCCGCTGGAGCCGATCAGGCTCGTGCCTGCGGCGTTGAGGCCGAGCGTACCGCTGTACTGGGTCGCACCCGTTCCCGAACCGGCGCCGACATAGTTGCCGGTCGTCCAGGTGAAGACCGCATCGAAATAGGTGCGGACCACGCCGTACTCGGTTGCGGTGCGGGTGTCGATGTTGAGATCTTCACGAGCGCGCATCGAGTAATAGTTGGTCAGGCGGTTGTTGGCCGCGAAGACGTTGTTGTACTGGGCGCTGTAATTGCCGCCGGCATTGAGCGCCACTTCGGCACGCAGATAGCCGCCCAGCTTGATGCAGGTGTCGCTGCCCGGGATGTAATAGAAACCCGCGCCGTAGAGCGAGCAGACCTTCACATACTCGACCGCCTTGGCCTTGACCGGAAGATCAGCTGCCTGAGCTCCACCGACGGCGATCAGACCCGCCGCAGTGCCGAGCAAAAGGCTCTTCACCACTTTCATATTAAAACCTCCAAGTTGCTCATTTTACGAAGACCGGACCGTGAGGCCCCCCAAGATCCCCGTCTTTGAAATCCGCTCGGCCGCTTTGCGCTTCGAACACACCCTCTTTCGACGCGAGGGACGTGAGCAAACCACCTGCAACGGGACGATCGAGTACCCCCACCGCCACGAAGCAATATGCCTGCGCCTTTCGGTAATCAAAATACCTTATTTAGTCAGCTTTGTTGGTTTTGCTAAACCTGTGCCCCGTTCGCAACACCATTGCGAACCGATTCCGTGAGCTGATCATCTTTGTAGTTTTACTGACAAAATTACCCTGCTCTGCACTTGCGTCAGAGCAGGCTTGCGTGGACTATGGCTTGCACGACACCGGCCGCATACAAATCAGATCACGGGAGTGACGCTGTGTCAGCGACGAGGAAAGAAGGGGCGCGCCTCCGCACCATCGGCAATCTGGATATCATCAGGCGCTTCACCTGGGAGATATCGTCGATCAACATGTATCTGGAGGAGCTGCGTCAGTTCTGGGCGAGAACGCTCGGCATCAGCGGCCCGCAATGGCTGATCCTGATGGCGATCTCCGACCTCGACAAGGACGACGGCATTCCGGTCAACGTCGTCTCGAAACTGCTCCACGTCGATCCGTCGTTCGTCACCACCCAGTCCAAGCTGCTCGAGAAGAAGGGCCTGTTGCGCCGCCGCCCCTCGCCGACCGACGCAAGGGTGGTCCGACTATCACTGACCGAGAAGACGCAAAAGCACCTGGCGAGCCTCAACGAGCAGTACAAGACGATCAAGGAATTCGTCTTCCAGGAGTTCGACGAGAAAGAGCTGACGGAATTCACCACCAAGCTCGCGATGTTGAAGACCCGTCTCGAAAAGGCCTGCGTCCGCCTGACCCTCGACTTCTGAGGCGACGTTCTCAGATGCGCCGCGCGGCGCCGAGCCGCGATTCCAGCCAATCGAAGATGTATTCATTGGCAAGGCTCGGATTGTCCGCATGGGCCTGCGCCGCGCCGGTTTCGGCCGCGGTGAACACCTTCAACATGACATCCGAACTGCCGAGCCGGGAGGTCTGGACGATCTGACGCGCCCGATCGGCCTTGAGCCAGCCGTCCTCGCCGAGCGTGATCAGCACCGGACAGTCGGCGCTGGAGGCCATCAGCGGAGCGTGCGGCACCGGGACGATGCTGACGTCGCTCATCGCGAATCGGCTGGCAAAGAAGGCCCGCTCGTGCAGGTCCCACAGGCCGCCATCGCAGACGGCGGCGGCAAGCCGCGGCTCCTGCAGCACCGCGCGCGCCACGAAGGAAGAGCCCCAGCCATCGGCGACGATCGCGACGCGCTCGAAGTCGACCTCGCTGCACGTCTCCAGATAGTCCATGACGCACGGAATCGCACTCTCGAGATCCCGGCGCCGCAACAGCGCGTCGAGATAATCGTCGCGCTGGTCGCCGAACAGGTCCAGCGCCAGCAGCGAAAAGCCGCGCTCGCGGGCGTGCGGCGCGAGCTTGAACAGAAACTCTTCCTTGCGATGGCCGGGCTCGCCGATGCAGATCACGGTCGGGGCTCGCACGCGTTCCAACGGCGCGTGCGCGGGCAGGAAATAGCCCTGCAACGAATGTCCGTCGAGCCAGGGTATCGTCACGACTTCCCCGGCAGGGTCGCGCGCGGCGAGGAAGCGGCGGGCGCAATCCTGCATCGCGAGGACCGCGACCCAGCGGCGCTCGTCCGCCTGATCGAGCGGCATTGCGGCCGCGCTGTAGTAATTCATGGCGCGGAGCCAATTGCGCTGCGCGGTCGCCCTGTGACCTTCCGCGAACGCGGCCTCGGCACGATGGCGATTGGTCTGCGCCAGCTTCTTCCACTCGCGATGCCAGGACTGGTCGTCGCCCCGCTTCAGCTGCCGCGCGATCATCAGGCATTCGGCGATCGTGGCGCCGCCGTCCTGGGCCGCGGTGAGGAGCCGCGTGAACTCAGCGGAGATGTCCTCTCGCTCCGGGCAAAGGATCCAGTCGTCGGAGAGGCATGCGGGTATCATCGGGAGCTACGCTCTGGTCATCGCCTTACACGTGACTGAATAAACTATTTTGGTTCCCTGACCAAGCTGCGGCGCGCCCAATGAGAGCCGTTCGAGATCACCATCGCTTGAACGCAGGGATGTGTCGCATGCGTGACATTCCACAATGCGTCAGGAGTGGCCGACACGGCCAAGAAACGCCGGCAGCGAACTGGCAAGAGGTGGCACGTGAAATTGCCTGCGCGCCTCTTGCCATGATGCGCATCATACCTATATCGGCGCGCGCTCGTCGCCTGCGTCAGCCGAGCCGCCAGCCGACCTCCTGCGTGAAACTTTCGTAGAAGGCGCGGTCGTAGGCCTGCTCCGGCGTAGCACGAACGCGCTCGTCAAGGCGCTTTGCATCCTCACCCACGAGAATGCGCCATTGCTCCGCCTTGACCCCGCCGAGGATGATCCTGGCGGCCTGAGCCGCCGTCGTCGGCGCATCCTCGAGGAAGCTGCGGGCGCGCTCGGCGAACGCCGCCTGGATGTCCTCGTCCGACATCTTGTCGGCATCCGGCACGCCGGCCGCGACCATGCGCTTGCGGGTCAGCGCGACCTCGTCGCCGTTGAGCCGCTCCGAGCCGTCGGCGCTCTGCACCTTGCGCGAATTGGAGACGATCGAGGTGCCGATATGGCCGGGCATCACCACCGAGCATTTGACATGCGGCGCGTGCAGGCGGAGGTCGTTGATGAGCGCTTCGGTAAATCCCTTCACGGCGAACTTCGCCGCGCTGTAGGCGGTGTGCGACTGGTTCATGCCGATGGAGGCCCAGAAGCCGTTGACGCTCGCGGTGTTGACGATGTGGGCCTCGTCGGCCGCGACCAGCATCGGCAGGAAGGTGCGGACGCCGAGATAGACGCCGCCCCAGCAGATGTTGAAGGTGCGCTCCCACTGCTCGCGCGTGTTGGTGAACAGGCTGCCGCCGCCGCCGATGCCGGCGTTGTTGAACAGGAGGTGGATCCGGTCGGTCTTCTGCTGCTCGGCGAGCTCGTCGCGGAATCGCTTGAGATGATCCTCGATCGAGACGTCGGCGACATGGGTGGTGACGCGCAGGCCCTGCGGCAGCTTCTCGAGCTCGCACAGCCGCTTGGTCTCGGCCATCGCGGCTTCCGAGACGTCGCACATCGCGACATTGCAGCCCTCGGCGACGAGCTGCCGCGCGAGCTCGCGTCCCATTCCCGTGCCGCCGCCGGTGATGACGGCGATCTTTCCTGCAAAATCCTTCATGGGACTTTCGGCCCCTCCCCTGTCGGTATGTTTCTTCATGGCTACGCCGCGTGCATCGAAGCGCGCACAAAATGTAGCAGCGCCGCATCCGCAGGTAAAAGCGGATCGGCGCTGCCATGTTCATCAGGGATTTCGGGGCGCGGACTATTCGGCCGCCTCGACGCGCCGCCCGTTCAACGCGCCGAGGCCGTCCAGCGCCTTGCGGATCGCCGCCTGCTGCGCGCTTGAGGGCTCCGGCATCGGCGCGCGCGGGTAAGTCCTGGGCAGGCCCTGCAGCCTCTGCGCATAGCGCGTGCAGGCCGGGAGATTGTCGGCGATGACAGCGTTCCACAGCGTCAACAGCTTCTTGTGCAGATCGAGCGCGCGCGGATGGTCACCCGCCTTCACCGCATCCCACAGCGCGACGGAGGCATGCGGCGCGGCGGTCAGGATCGCGGCGATCGAGCCATGGGCCCCCAATGTGTAGGACGGATACATCAGGGCATCGACCGCGCTGTAGATCAGCTTCTCCGGCGCCATCATCATGAGGTCCGCGAACAGTTTCAGATCGCCCGCACTCTGCTTGACGCCGACCACCAGCGGCACCTCGGTCATGATCCGCGTCAGCAGCGCCGGGGAAAGATAGGACCACGGCACCACGTTGTAGATGATGATGGGCATGCCGGTCTCGTCCGCCATGGCGCGGAAATGCGCCACCATCGCCTCGTCGTCTGGCTTGAACAGATAATGCACCGGCGTGACCTGGAGCGCTGCGACATTCATGTCGCGCACCAGCTTGCCGCGGCGGATCGCATCGCGGGTGGAGTCGACGATGATGCCGGCGATGACGGGAATGCGCCCCTTCACCGCGGCTACCGTCGCCTCCATCAGGTCGCGATATTCCTCGTGATCGAGCGTATGCCCCTCGCCGGTCGAGCCGCCGGCCGCGACGCCGTGTGCGCCGGCGCCGATCATCCAGTCGACCTGGGCTGCTACGAGGGTGTAGTCGATTTCGCCATCCTTCCGGAACGGCGTCGTCATCGGCGGGATTACGCCGGTCGGTCGTGTCTTCATGGTCTGCCCTCGCGTTTCCATATCTGGCGGTCCCGATCTTTTGGCGGGTGGCCGCGGTCTGAAAGCCTAGCGGCTACAAGCGGCCTGTGAAGCGCCACCGGCGCGGCGCTGCTCCCAGCATTCGACATCCCTGCGGTTATTATTGACCCGGTTCCCCGTATTTGCCCGGCTTCGGTTTAGGGGCAATTTTTTTACAATCCGAATCGTTAAATGGAGTCCGGACGCTGGGTCGAGTCGGCCAGGTCAGCGTGTTGTTTGCGTCACAGGCTCTGGCACTCCGCTTGCATCCTCTTCGTGGTCAGAAACTACCGATGAGGTGACTGGAATGTTCGTGACCGTCGTTGCCGTGCTCTGCCGGCTGAGTGCAGCCAGCTCAGGCAGTTGCATCGAGGAAATCGTGACCGACAGCAACATGACGCCCGAGATGTCGATGATGCAGTGTGCGATCGGCGCACAGGCTCCATTGGCGAAATGGATGGGCGAGCATCCGATCTACCACGCCAACTGGCGGCTCGATCGCTACAAATGCGTTCCGGGTCGCTACGAGGTCAAGGGCCACGCCTAAGGGCCCGCAAAACTACTGATACCAAGACGACGGACCAAGACTAAAAACGAGGAAACGCCCCGGAGGCCGACTGGTCTTTCCGTGCGGGCATCAACAGCGCCAGCCCCCATTGCGGCGGCGCGCTTTGTGACAACGATCACACCTTCCCCTTAAGCCACCGCCCGCAGAATGATCGCACGCGCGCCTCGCCCCTCCGGCGTCGGCATCAGCGCGTAATTGTGCGGCTGGTCACGGAGCAGATGCAGCTCGACCGGCACGCCCGCCGCCCGCGCCCCGGCATCAAACTACAGAGTGGCTGATCCAGGTTTGAGTCGAGGGAGCCCATCAATTACTCGAGCGACGACGCTCAGCATGCTAGTCGCAAAGATTCGAGCCTCGACCAGTCTTTCGTCTTGTTCAAGGTCCAGCTGTAAGACTGACGCTAACCATTCGGCCTTGTTTCTGCGGGAAAAGCTCCTGCAAAAGCCTTCTAGCTCTCCCTCCCTTAAGATCAGAAGACCTATGGCCTGCGACGCAACACATATCTTCTCGAAGGCATTGATCAAATCTGAATCGGCAAATCCTCGATACCCGTCTTCTTTGATCCTTTGCCAAGGTGAAGCGCTCTTTCCCATCTCAGCTATTTGCTTCCGAGATTGGTCCGCAATGGCTTGGCTATTCCGCAACACAGCAGCGATCCGTTCAAGCTCCAGCGCGACTTCTATGGTTGAAGGCTCCAATCGTTTTGATTTCACTTTGGTTATCCCTATAGGTGAACCAGTGAACCAACGACATGAGTCAACTTGGAAGTGAATTGAAATGGACAGGACACTAATGTGTAGACAGGAAAAAGAGAGAGAAAATAGAGCACAAGAGAGACCGCGCCCAACTGCCCGGGGTACCACGACGGTGGTAAATGGTAAGGGCGGGGCTACAACGCAACAAATAGAAAGAAATCGCTGCGCCGCCCGACGTAGGCTTCACAATCGTTATCGCCTGGGCCAGCCTATCAAGAAGCCAGTGGCCTTGTTCCTGAAGGTAGAAAGGGTAGGAGCAGCTGCCGTCCGGCGCCTGACCCAGACGCAGTGGCCTTTTGAAACTTAGGACAGGAACATTCCTGCATTTGCCAAGCTTTCCCGATGCCCTTCCCTAAGGGCGCCCCCCAAATGGCCCCAGCTCGATGCCCCCAACATAACCGCGAGCTGGGGCCTTATTTCTTTACGAGGCTATGGCCCAAGAAAAAGCCCCAGCCCCAGGCCGCCGCTTGCCACAGCGCGCGGATCGGCGCCCCGAGAATCTTCACAGCCGTACCGCAGCCGCAGAACGCGACGGCCGGACAGCCGGCGGGATGCTCGACAGTCTCAGCGCGACCGACGGAAGGCGCGAAGCGTTCCGGATTGCGTCCTCAATCTCCTGGTCGGTTGCGAGCGGATCGACAGCGTTTCGGTACCCGCCACATCGGACAGGCGCACTTTCAGATCAGCGATTGACATGCACGCCCCCGGGAATTGTTCGACGTCTCTCCGCCGTGTCACGCCTCTTTTGACCCTCGCCTTTGTCGATTGATGGCGCCGAGGTGCCCGCTGGACGTCGCGGATTCTGGAAATGGAAAACCCGCCCGCGTGGGAGACAACACGCGGGCGGGTTGGAGGGAGCGGCAACGTTCGAGGCCGCCGCTCACCGGGTACTTTCGACACAAGCCCCCGGCGGGTGAAAGCTCTCCGGCCAGTGACGGCATTAAAAACCGATTTGCGTAATTACTTTCAATCGCTTGAGCAAAAAACTGAAGGCGTCGGGGGATAACCGGAGGATAACTTCCAAAGCTGCCCGAGCGCCCGGGCTGCGCCCGGCCAGTTTTTCCAGCCGAAAAGCAGCGCGTTTTTGCTGGTTGACCGACGACGAAGCCGATAGGTACAAAGATACATTCTATGCGGTTGGCCGGGCTAGAGCGGACCAATGGGCAATTGTCGCGTTCTGATTGTGGAAGATGAATACTTCATCGGAGAGGAGTTGGCCGAGGCACTCCGAGCGTTGCATATCCATACCCTCGGTCCGATTGACGACATTGAGGAAGCTGTTTCTATTTCACTCGCGAGCTTCGATGCCGCCGTGCTCGACATAAACCTCCATGGATCAGTGGCCTATTCCTTCGCCGACACGCTGACCGATGCCGGCAAGCCTTTCGTCTTTACAACAGGCTATAGTCGCGAGTTCATTCCTGACCGCTTCCACGATGTGACCAGGTAGCAGAAATCTTTCGACCCGAGCGAAGTGGCGGCGGCGGTTGTCGCTCTTCTGCGTAGAACTGGAATGCTTTCGTGATGCGGCTATGAAGCTTCTCACCGAATACCTTGAGCGGGCAATCCAGTTGGAAAAAATGGCGGCTGAGGAGTCGGATTCAGAGTTCAAGAGGGACCTGCTAAAGCAAGCGGGCGCCTATCGCAACTTGCAGCGAAACGGGCCGCGCTATACGGCCTCCCGCCTCCAAGCCCGCCAAAGCCGACGGATCTGGATAAATAGCGGATTAAACGGCTGAACGTTGCCTCGTCGAAACAGGCCCGGGAGGAACACAAAGCTACGCCGCGCATTCCCGATAGATGCCAAGATATTTCTTTCACGTCCACGACACGCCAAGCAAGGCGAAGAGTTGCCGGACGACGAAGCGGCATGGCGGGAGGCCACGACCCTCGCAGGCGCTCTGTTCAAGGAACATCGATGGCAAGTTTCGCCCCGGCGAAGAATGGAGTCTGGAAGTGACAGACGCAGCGACCAGCCTGTTTTTCGAATTTGCATAAGCAGCTGGCGAGCCCGCTAGGTTGGCTTGCCGGATTCCTTCAACAGCTTGCCAAGGGAGGCTGGCGACCGGAGATTCGGCGCGCTCAGCCAATCGCTTATCTGCGCCGCCTGTTCGGCTTGCCGAACTCTCTTCATCAGAAGCTCACGCTCGGTGCCAGGTGGCAGTTGCTGGGCGGCCTCGCGAAGCTTGGTCGCTTGATCCATAAGCCGCTCCCTAAAGGACCTTTCGTGCTTGATATGACGACGCCGCTCGCCCATCGGATCCTCGCTTCACTGCAATACTCTGCCGCAATTGACACTTTAAAGCCGAGCTTCAATATAGGTTCCAATTGTCGAACGGGGTCTGTTCTTTGGAATCGTGACTCTGTTAGGAACGGCTCAAACTGCGCAGGATTAGCGATGTGCTCGCACGAGAAGCAGTTATGGCTGATGAAGAAGACCGGGAAGCAAAACGCATCCGAAGGCTTGTCCTCGAAGTCGGGCAATCCGCGCAGCAAATCTCGGAAACGGTGAAGCAGACCCGGCAGATCATAGAGCAGAGCGAACGGATTCTAAAGCAATCTGACGCTGCCGCGAGAGTTCTCAAGAGCCGTCGGATTTCAAACTAAGGGGCGACACGGCATCAGTACTCCTTGTGGAAGACGAATCCTTCATCCGAATGATGGTCGCAGACATGTTGGCCGAGTTGGGCCACACGGTCAGGGGAGAGGCGAGCGATCTGGCAAGCGGTCTCAAGCTCGCAGTTGCACCCGGTCTCGATGCCGCCATTCTGGACGTAAAGCTCGGCAGCGACAGTTCAGAAGCGATTGCTGAAACTCTGCATAAGCGCGGTATTCCATTCGCCTTCGCGAGCGGATACGGCGTGGAAGGCGTGCCCGAACCCTTTAAGGATCACCCCGTCCTGCGGAAGCCCTTTCCAGTGGAAGAGCTTGAACGCTGCTTGGCGCGCTTGCTGGGCTAACAAATGCCCATGGTTTCCTGCATCACGCAAGATCATCTTCGGAGAATGGCTTGCGCAGCATAGGGAAGCCGAACAAGGACTCGTGGAAGAATGATGAGCACTATCTGAAGCGCCCCCGGGCAGCATGGGGACGGTTGCCGGCAGCCACGGTGACCGATGACATGGCAGCCGAGCTGCTGGATGAGATCGCAGAGACCGCACCTGTGAGTGCGAACCGAACGCAATCAGTACTGCACAAGATGTTTAGTTGGGCGAAGCAGCCGGGCCGAAAGCTTGTGCAGACCAACCCCCTCGCTGATCTCGAACGCCGGGGCGGTAAGGAAAAGTCGCGTGACCGCGTCTTGACCGATGATGAAGTCAGAACGTTGTGGTGGGGCCTCGATCACCCCGGCCTGCCGGCAGACCGTGAGGTGGCGTTGGCGCTGAAGGCAATCTTGACGACCATGGTCCGCCCGTACCAGGCGGCGCTGATGGAGCGAGCTGAGCTGATCGGAATCGATATGATGACGCCCAATACAGCATGCCACGTCACCGGGTGAAGAAACGCCGGGAGGTAATCGTTCCGCTGTCCGACTTGGCTGTTGAGGTGATCAAGGAAGCCATCAGCGGCGACGACCAGACCGTGGTTTTCCCGTCGAAGTTCAGCGATGGTGAGAGTCGCGGCCTTGCGCTTCAGCTCGCCGAGTTCAACGAGGTCGGCAGTGTTGGCTGCCAGTTCAGCCAAGATCTTGTCGCAGAACCTCGCTTGCGAGTTTCGCACGCCAGTAAAGGCCTCCTTGAAGTGGGCATCGTGCTTGCCCTTGATCTTCCAGCAATCTGCCTCGAACTGCGTGCGCAGCGCCCGGAGCTCTCCCCGCTTACCAGACGAAGCGTCCGCTGCACCCAGCGTGTCCGCCAACTGCGCAATGCCATCGTCAAGATCTTTGACTTTGCCTTGGCCTTGTCGATCTTGTCGAGCGTCTCCGCCGCAGCGGCACCGAGGGTGAAAATCCCGGGAAGTTGCGTCGCGAAGTTGCGCTCCACAAAGTCGCGATTGTAGACGCGACAGGCGAGCGCCACACCCTTCTGCCACGTCAACGTGCAGGAGGCGTGGGAGGCGGGATCATTGATAATGCGAGAGATCGTGGTCTTGCCGGCCCCGTTTGTGCCGAAGACGAAATTGATCTGCTTAAGTGGAGCGAGCTTCTCGCCTCCAACCGAATAGGTTGCGCAACCCGCAATCTTGATTTCTTGAAGCACCGAATCCCCCAGAGCTGCCCGGAGGATACCTCCTTTTGCAAAGGGTGACGAGGAAGATCTACCTGCGCGTGTAGCTCAGTACCGCCCCAAACGGATGATAGAAGGGATCAATTCTGGCGCCTTCGTCAAGCGTCGCTCGCGAATCCGGCAAATACCCAGCCGAGCCATCAGAATTGTTGACGGTCGTCGGCATTGGCTCACCGCCCCTGGAAGACTGCTGGTCGCCGCTCGATGAAGGACTGAATGCCCTCTCGCGCGTCGGCGCTGTTGAGCACACGATCACGAATCGCGGGTATGCAGCCGATCGCGGCCGCCTCGCCCTGCTCGGCATATTTCGCGGCCGCCTCTTTGGTCACCTGGATCCCGAGCGGCGCGTTACGCGCAATGATCGCCGCAAGCTCCATGGCACGAGCGATCTGCTGGCCAGCCGGTACGACCTCCTGAACGAGGCCGATCTCGCGAGCCCGCTGCGCGTTGAATTCGTCGCAGAGGAAAAGATGATACATGGCGTTACCCCAGCCCGCACGGGATAGGTACCGGAAGTGCGCGCCGCCTAGCGGGGCGATGCCACGCTTCGCTTCCATCTGGCAGAACCGGCTGTCGTCGGCGGCGACCACGATATCGCCCGCCAGCATCAGTTCGATGCCCACCGTATAAACAATCCCTTGAGTTGCTGTTACTATCGGCTTCCTGCAGCGCTTGCTGAGGCCGAAAACGTCGACATTGTCTTCCTTGATGTTCCTTTTTTCCGCGTTTGGTCCAAAGAACTTCGGCATGTCGAGCCCGGCGGTGAAGTCCCTGCCCTCTGCGCAAATGACACCAACCCAGTAGCTGTCGTTGTTGTGCAATTCGGTCAGGGCGTCCGAGAGCAAATCCATCATCAAGGGCGAGAAGGAATTCTTCTTCGCGGGATTGTCGATGATGATCTTCAGGATGTGATCATGCGTCTCGGTGCGGATTGTGCCCTCGGTGGTCATTTCGGTTCCTCCTGTTATCTGTCGTTCTTGATGGCAAGCGCGGTACGGATCGCGGCGGCCCGCTCCGACGGGAATGCGGCCGCGCCCTCATCGAGAATATCGAGGAACGACAGGACCCCGCCCCGTGAACCCCAACATCCCTCCTCGATAATGCGAAAGTTGACCCACCAGCTTGGTGCGGGCTCATTCATGTCGCAGGCATCTGCTAGAGCCCTAAGTACATTGCGAATGACTGTGGCGCGATCATCCCGCGTCCAGCAGCAGTCCATAACCACGACATCCACCACCATGACGTCGCTTGGCTGGTCGGACAGCAATTCTCCGCCGTGGGCAATCATGTCGAGCGACCGCTCGAGGAAATGGACCTGATAGCCACGCCGCGCCTGAGGAACGAGCCGTCCAACCTCCGGTACCAGCACAGCATCAGTCAGCGTCTTCGCCAGTACGCGCCGCTGCTCGCCGGTCAGTCGCCCTTGCGGAGTCATCACATGGATAAACGTCATCTGCATCTCCTGACCGTCGCCAATTATGTCAGATGACATAACTGCACAATGCTCTGGCTATGTCAATCGTCATATTCTATGTTCGATGGCACGAGGTGCCTTATGACGTCTGATACGAAAGCGAAAATGGTGGCCGGAGCCGCCGATCTGATGAGCCGCCGCGGCGTGAATGCAACCAGCATGCGCGAAGTCGTGCGTCACACGGGCACGCCGCGCGGATCGATCAGCCATCATTTTCCAGGCGGCAAACAACAACTTATCGAAGACGCCATTGCCTTCGCAGGAGCCCAGGTCAGCGGTCCGCTGCAGCATCTGACCAACGCACGCGGGGCTATCGCCGGCTTGCGCGCCTTCATCGCACTCTGGAGGAAAACTCTGGAGCAGACGAACTACCGGGCCGGCTGTCCGATCCTCGCGGTCGCTGTCGAGCAATATGTCAGCGAGACGACGGAGAGAGAGAGCGTCGGCGAACAGGAAGTGCAGCGTCATCTGCTGGATCTCGCTCAGCGCGTATTTGCAGACTGGCAGCAGATCCTGTCCGCTGCGCTGAAGCGGGAAGGCCTCGCCGCGCCGCGCGCGCGGCGCCTCGCAACACTCGTAGTCGCATCGGTCGAAGGCACGGTCGCGATGTGCAGGGCCGCACGGAGTGCGCAGCCTCTGGAGGAGGTCAGCCAGGAGCTCGAGCTCCTGCTGAAGGGTGCGATCGAAAAGCAATAGCCAGCTGCACCTCGTCCAAAAATATTCACTGCCAGTTCGCTCACTTGTTCAGAAGTGCCAGAAATTTACGAGGTTGATCCCGCCAACCCTTGGCGGACCATGCCCAACAAGCGCACCAACCCTGCCGACTCACTCAATCCGCAAACCGACCGAATTGATGACATCTCGCCATTTCGGGATTTCCTGGTCCATGAACTTCGACAGATATGCGGGACTGTTCGACGGCGCCGGGATAATCCCTTGGGCTTCGAGGATCGGTTTGATGGAGCTGTCGTTCATGGCGGCCACGAAAGCCGCATTGAGCTTTTCGATGATCGGCTCCGGTACGCCTTTGGGCACGACGACACCGAAGAAGACGCTCACGTCGAATCCCTTGAGACCCTGTTCATCGAAAGTAGGCACGTCGGGTAACACCGGCGTGCGTTCGATCGTCGTAACCCCAAGCGCGCGAAGCGTTCCCGCTTTTATATGACGTGCCGAGACGAAGATGTCGGCGAAGCTCATCTGTACCTGGCCGCCGATGAGATCGTTTATCGCGGGTGCGCCGCCACGGTAAGGCACATGCAGGATATCGGTGCCGGCGATGGCGTTGAACATAACTCCGGCGAGATGAGTAGATGCACCATTACCGGACGAGGAGAAGCTCAGTTTCCCGGCATTCGATTTCGCATACGAGATCAACTCTTGCACATTGCTCGCGGGCACAGAGGGATGAACCGAGAGCACGTTAGGCAGTTTGCCGATCATGATGACGGGATCAAAACTCCTGACCGGATCATAGTTCAGCTTTGTGTACAGGCTCACATTGATGGCAAGCGGCCCAGACGTCCCAAACAGAAGGGTATAACCGTCAGCTGGTGCGGCTGCTACGAAGTCGGCGCCCACATTAGCGCCGGCGCCAGCGCGGTTTTCGACGATGACGGGCTGGCCAAGTCTGGATCGGACCCCTTCAGCCAGAGACCTCGCCAAGGCGTCCGTAGGCCCGCCGGCGGCAAAAGGTACGACGAATTTTATTGATCCCTCTGGATATTCCGCCCTCGCAATCGTGGGCGTGAACAGCGCAGTGATCGTCACAATAAGCAATTTGCGGCAAACGCCGATCAACCCCATAGGTTTCCCCCCTTCTTTTGAGGCAAGGCTGGCGCCACCGCGGGTCCCAGCCTCTAGACCGTTGAGTGTGGCGATCGCGACATGCTTCAGGCAAAATGGATTCTGCCTGTTCGATCGGATCACGCGTACTTCACTGTCACGGTGCCGAAGGGCCCAAAATCGGCGACGAACGTCTCGCCGGCCTTCGGTCTCAACATTCCGGTCAGTGTACCGGTGCTGATCATCTGCCCTGCCTTCAAGCCGATGCCGGCCCGAGAGAGTTCGTTGGCCAGCCACGTCACCGGCACGATCGGATGATCCAGCGCAATCGCTGCAGTGCCCTTTCGCCTCGGTGCCCCGTTGCAGGTCAGGACGACCTCTTGGCCGGCAATATCACGCTCCCGCCAATGCTCGATCGGCGAACCATAGGCGATCGTCCCGCTGCCGGCCCCGTCCGCAAGGATGGCGGCCAGAGGAGGAAACGCCGCGTCGTGGACGAAGCGACATTCCGCCAGTTCCACACCTGGATGCAGCGAGGCAACGGCCTCCCTGACTTCTGGGAAGCCGTAAGGCGTATCACGTGGCGGAAGATCAGCACCAAGCAGCGCCTGATATTCGACTTCCGGAATGGGACTACACTGACGGGCATGCTCAACCGTAACCGGCGATTGCTTGATCAGCGGCGCGTATACCCGGCCGTAGATTGGCGAGTCAGTGCGCAACGCCTTCTGCAGGTCAGCTTTCATTGCGGCGATCTTCCACCCCGCCACCTCCCAGCCGAGCTCTTCCTCCACCATGCGGGCAACCCGGTAGGCCGTCTCCTTGTCCGGGGGGAGCAATCGGACGTCCAGACCACTCTGCTGCCGGCCTTCCTTGCGGAGGGTCGCCAGAAGTCTAGCGAGTTCGCGCTGCGATCCTGTGTCCATTTGTTAACCCTGCACCAGAGAGATGGCTTGCGCGAAAGAGATCGGTACGTCGGCAAGGAGCAGGTCGATCGCGGCATCTTCCCACCGCTGAGCATCCAAGTTCATCGGAGAACGCTCTGCGGCACGATGCTCAAGGACGAACCGCGACAGCAGAAGGCGCCGGGCGTCGCCACCATTTTTCCCCAAACGAGCGCCTTCCGACGCGAGCAAAGCCGCAGTAATCGCATGGTAAAGCTTGGCGGAAGCGATTCTGCTGAAGCGTTCGTTCTCCGGATTGGTTGCGACATCCTGCGCGAATCGCACGGCATCGGTCACTGCACTAGAAAGCCGGGTACGGTACTGTCCGGGCAGACCGGGCGCATTCTCCAGGCACGCGCCAATATCCTCCTGCAATGCCTTATGGGCGCCCAGCTTTCCGACGGCGCGCTGCACGGCGTCGAGGGCGTTGATGTTGCTGGTGCCTTCCCATAACAGACCGAGATGAGCATCTCGAATGAGCCGGGCATTCGGCCAATCCTCAATGTAACCGTTCCCGCCTCTCGTTTCCATTGCACCGGTCGCGACGGTGACATTATCGCGGCAGGCCCGGTATTTGACGATCGGCGTAAGAAGCCGCAGCACCCTCTCCGATGCCGTTGCGGAATAGAGCAGCGCCGAGAGCGCCTGCTCGGTCGGCACCATGAGCTTGAGGAGCTGACGGCGCATGAGCGGATGATCGATCACCGGGCGGCCAAAGGCATTGCGGTGACGGGAGGCCTGCAGCGCCTCGTTGAGACAACGGCGCATCATGCCGGCGGCACGGGCGAGATGCGACACGCGGCTCGAATTCACCATCACGAGCATGTGCTTCAGGCCCTGATCGAGTTCGCCCAGCTGGTAAGCGACCGCGCCCTCGAACACGATCTCGCCGCTCGCCATCGTGCGGCTGCCGAGCTTGTCTTTCAACCGCACGATCCGGTAGGAATTGCGGCTGCCGTCGGGCAGCGTCTTGGGCAACAGGAAGAGACCGAGGCCGCGGCCGCCCGCCGTTGCCCCCTCAGGCCGGGCAAGCAGCACGGCAAGCTCCGCATCCACGTTGGAGCAGAACCATTTCTCGCCGTGGAGCTTCCAATGTTCACCAACGCGAACCGCGGTCAGTTCCGCCGCACCCACATCGGAGCCGCCGGCCTTCTCCGTCATGAACTGCGCACATTTGAAAAGAGCCGCCGGATCCTGACTCCACATCCGCGGAAGATATCGCTCGCGCAGTTCGTCCGTGCCGAAGCGACGGACCAGTTCCGAAGAGCTGTCGGTCAGATTCACCGGGCACAGCAGGCCGAACTCGGCCTGTGCGAACAGGTAGTGAAACACGTATTTCGCGATTGGCGGCATCGCCGAGGGCCAGCCGAGAACGCCGCCGCGGTTGCACATCGCATGCATTCCGAATTGTCCGAACGCAATCCGCTCCATTTCCCGGTAGGCCGGATGGTATTCGACCCACTCCTCATCGCGGCCATAGCCATCGCGAGGATGCAGGACGGGCTGGTGACGCTCGGCCTGATCGGACAGATCGTACAGCTTGCCGCCGGCCAGTTCTCCGAGCTCATTGAGATGCGGCTTGAGATGCGCCAGCAATGGCGCGTCCATGTAGAGCGGAAGCAGGTCCTGAACGCTCCGGTCGATGGAATAGTAGTTCAGCCCACGGCATGTGGGCGCCAGGGCGGCCGAACGCTGGGCCGATGCTTCGCGGCTCGCCAAACCGACGTGAATGGTCATGAGCTTCCTCCCCGGATGGATATGTCTTGGGCTGGGCGAGCCTGGCCAGCTTTGGGGGTATGACTTGACACGGTCGCGCGCAAACGACTTCTTGTGAGGGCGGCTTGAGCCAAACTCAAGGCGCGATCACCCCGCGGGCGGTTATCATGGCATCACGACGTCTTCCTCCCTTACATGCTGTCCGGGCGTTCGAAGCCGCAGCACGACATCTGTCGATCACGCGAGCGGCTGACGAGTTGAATGTCACGGTCGGAGCCATCAGCAGACACGTTCGCGCCCTTGAAGCGCGCATGGGCACGGCGCTTTTCCTGCGTGGGTCGCGTGGGCTAGTCTTGACCGCGCCAGGCAAAGCCTTCGCGGATTCCGCGCGCGAGGCCCTGGACCGGATTGCGGATGCCGCAGAAGGCCTGCATCTCAGACGGTTCAGGCGCTTGTCTGTCGGCGTCTACGGATTTTTCCTGTCCCGCTTTCTCCTGCCGATGTGGCCCAGCCTCAAGTCGACACATCCGGAATTGGAGTTCGATCTGCACACCAGCGCCAATCCTGTCGACCTCCTTGCCAGCCGCTACGACGCCGTGATCGCCGTCTCGGACGGACAACACAGAACCGGCCTGGTGACCCGGACCTTGCTGCCGATTGCCACTGTACCGGTTTGCTCGCCCGATCTGTTGAAGGATGGCGCGCTGGACTTCACTTCCGTTCCGCTTCTGCACAACAGGCCGCGGCCCGACGATTGGCGACGTTGGCTGGACCATGCGCAGCTCACCACCGTGCCCGTCCAGGGCGGGAGCAGCTTTGAAAATCTGGGTTTGGCCATCGAAGCTGCGGCTGCCGGGCTTGGCGTCGCCATCGCAATCGAGAGTCTCCTCGCTGCAGACCTTGCGCAACTCAACCTGGTCAGAGCGCATTCCATCGTCCGTCCGACGCGGCGCCACTTTGTGCTCGAATACGAACAACGGATGGCGGACGACCCGGGCGTCATTGCGTTCGCAAACTGGCTGTGCGGCGCCTGCAAACAGCAGGGGAAGAACAAGCCAGCAGCCACAAAGGCGACGCGCAAGGCGGTCTGATCGCTTGTTGCGTTATCGGGTGTTGAGTTTCACTCAAGGCGCACCGAAAAAACCTCGTTTGCTAGTCTGAACCGGCTCTGACACAGACCCTTTCATCACGTCGCGATGATGGGGAAACACTGATGAGGCTGGTATTCGGGATGCTCCTCGCCGGAGCCACGATCTGCGGAAGCGCGCCTGCTCGCGCGCAGTTCTCCGGCGACATCGTCAAGATCGGCGTGTTGACCGACATGTCCGGCATCGTTTCGGATGCCACCGGCGAAGGCTCGGTCGTCGCTGCTCAATTGGCGGCGGAAGAGTTCGGCAATCGGGCCGCTGGAAAGCCGATCCAGATCGTCTTCGCTGACCACCAGCTGAAGCCCGACGTCGGTGCCAGCATCGCCCGTAAATGGTTCGAGCAGGATGGCGTCGATACCATCGTCGACATCCCGAACTCGGCGGTTGCGCTGGCGGTTCAGGAAATCGCGCGCACCCGCGACCGCATCGTCCTGTTCTCGTCGCCAGGAACCACGGCGCTCACGAACAAGTTTTGCTCCCCTACCAGCATCGCCTGGACATTCGACACCTACGCACTGGCGCGCGGCACCGCGAAGGCTGTAGTCGAAGGCGGCGGCAAGAGCTGGTACTTCGTCACCGCCGACTACGCCTTCGGTCACCAGTTGCAGAAGGATGCAAGCGCGGTAGTCGAAGCCAATGGCGGCAAGGTTTTGGGAGCCTCGGCTCATCCACAGGGCACGACCGACTTCGCTTCCTTCCTTCTGCAAGCGCAGGCGTCCAAGGCAAACATCGTCGGTCTGGCGAACGCCGCCGGGGATACGGTCGCAACCATCAAGCAGGCCGAAGAATTCGGCCTGACCGCCGGCGGACAGAAGATGGCAGCGATGCTCCTGCTGCTCACCGATGTCCACTCGCTTGGCCTGCAGGCGACGCAAGGAACCTTCCTCACGACTCCATTCTACTGGGATCTCAATGATGAGACCCGAGCCTGGTCAGACAAGTTCGCCGCACGTCGCAAGGGGCAGCGGCCGACGTTCATGCAGATTGGCGTCTACGAGGCCGTCCGTCACTATCTGCAGGCGGTGGAGGCGACCGGCTCGGACGACGCAAACAACGTGATCGCCAAGATGCGGGCAACGCCGATCGAGAGCGCCTTCACCCACGGCGCCACGATCCGCGAGGACGGCCGCGTCGTTCGCGACATGTATCTGGCAGAAGTCAAGGCTCCAAAGGACTCCAAGGGAGAGTGGGACCTCTACAAGATCCTGCGCACGATCCCGGCTCAAGACCTGACCATTCCGCTGGCCGAAAGCACCTGCCCGCGCCTGAAGCACTGAGCGACACCCGACACCCGACTCCAACATCCGAGGACAATCATGACGACGCCCGAAAGCGAATGGCAGTACCCCTATGGCACCAAGCAGCGCTATCACCTCCAGCACGTGCATCTGTTTGCATCCAACGTCGATGCGACCATAGAGTTTTATAGGAAATGGTTCGACGCGGAGGTGATGTGGGATGGAGATGTCGCGGGCGCGCGTAACGTTTTCATCAAGGTCGGCATTGGTGCCCTGCATCTCTACGATCAGCTTCCGCGCGGCGAGGGCAAGAACGCGGTCCATCACCTGGGCATGCAGGTCGTCGGCATCGACGAGCTCTACGAACGCATGACCGCCGCGGGCCTTCATATTCCCAATCCCATCCGCCGTCTCGGCGGAGGTGGCGGCTATTTCATGCTTGGCGGACCCGATGGGGTCGTCATCGAGATTTTCGAACCAGGCAAGCTCCGCGAGCCGGTAGTTCGCGACTACTATGGCTTCGGGGGATGAGGCCCGTGGACATCGCTCCTCCGCTCGAGACCGTCGCTGACGTTGTTACCGTCCATGCTGCGAGAATTCCTGCCAGGAATGCCCTGACATTCGTGGACGTGACGGCTGACGGTGCTTACCGGACCGAGGAGCGCTCCTACGCGGAGCTGGAGCGAAACGGCGCTGCGCTCGCGAAGCGTCTCGCAGCGCTTGGCCTTCGGCGGGGCGATACTTTCGCCCTGATGATGGCGAATCATCCGGAATTCGTCGAAGCGATGCTGGCGGCGGCAATGCTGGGAGCGGTCTTCGTGCCGATCGATCCCAGAACGATCGGTGAGAAGCTGAGCTTCATGCTGTCACATGCCGGGTGCCGCGGCGTGATCTGCTCACCCGAATGTGCAGCCGCCATCGCCGATCTCGGCCGCAATGATCTTTCCTGGGCCGTGATCCTTACAGGGCGAAGCGCTTGGCCTCCCTCGATCGCGCGGGTGAACCTGGCGTACGGGGACGTCTTGAAGGAAGGCGGGTCCTGTGACCGCGTCAGCGTTTCATCGATCGACCCCATGATGCTGATGTTCACCTCGGGCACAACGGGCAACCCCAAAGCCGTCGTGATATCCCACGGCGCCTATATGAGCCGGGCGCGCGGCATGCACGGGATTGAGCTCAACGTCGACGATATTCTCTACACCGGCCTTTCCTTGACGCACATCAACGCACAGGGAACGCTTCGCATCGGCTTGACGGCAGGCCTGCCGGTCGTTGTCAGCCGCAAATTCAGCAAGCGGCATCTCTGGCCGATTTGCCGGAGATTTGGTTGCACGATGTTCAACATTCTCGGGGGCATGATTCCCGAGATTTACAGCATACCAGAAGCTCCCGATGATGCCGATAATCCGGTTCGCCTCATCATCAGCGCCGGCATGCCACCCGACCTCTGGAAGGAGTATGAGCGCCGCTATGGCGTGAGGATCTGCGAGATCTACGGCTCGACCGAGGGTGGCGGCGCCCTCACCAACCCACCAGGCACCGGGCCGATCGGAAGCTTGGGCAAGCCGCCCCCCGAACTCGAAGCCGGCGTATTCGATGACGAGGGGCGGCGCTGCCCGCCGATGCAGCCCGGGGAGCTTCGCTTCCGGCGTAAGGATGGCGTGCCCATCAAGACCACTTACTTCAGAAACCCAGAGGCGAGCGAGGCGAAAGTTGCGGACGGCTGGTTTCGTACCGGCGACGTGGTGCATGAAGATGAGGAGGGCTGGTTCTTCTTTCACTATCGCATTGGCGGGGGCGTCCGGCGCAATGGTGACTTCATCAACACCGCACTGGTCGAAGCGGCTTTGATCAAGTCGGGCCTCGTCTCCGACGTCTTCGTCTATGGCGTTGCAACACCGCGGAAGGTGGCGGGAGAGAAGACCCTGGTTGCCGCTGTAGTCCCACGCATGGCGGACTTCAGTGAAAACGCACTGACGACACTTGTGGCAAAACGCTGCAAAAGCGCGACATTCCCGAAATCATCCAAATCTTGACCGAAATACCGAAAACGATCTCTGAGAAGCCGATCGAGCGAGCTTGTATTGATAAGCTCCGTGAGGACGGCCTTCTCGGGTGAATTCGGCGGGCTTCCGCCCTGAACGCGTTTGGTGCACGACCACGGCCGTGCGGATTACAATGCAACGCGGAAACCGCCCCAGGAGCATAGTCCGATCGAAGTAAAGAAGGGGCGTCCGGAGTGCCGGCCCGCTCAAACGTTCCTCGGGTGGCCGCGCGATCCTCAACCGCTCGGTCATTCGTCTCAGCAACCGGCTTCAGGCCCTCCCTGCGGCCCAGGCAGGCATCGCGGGCAACGGCCTCGTTATCTCCTCAGTGGATCAAGGTGTCTTGATGAGAATGCAAACTGGGCTTCCGATATGAACGACCCGATCGGCGGCGACAAGCCGGCCGCTCGCTGCGTCGCGCTTGAAGAGATTGACCGTGTCGGTGTCCTCGTTGGCCGCGAAAAGAAACTTTCCCGATAGTGCCAGCGCAAAGAAGCGCGGCGTCTTTCCACCGGTCTTCGTCCAGCCGATGGGCGACAGCCTGCTGCTCGCCGGATCAATCGCAAAAGCCGCGATGCTGCCTCATGCACCGTTGCCCGCCATTGCCCTGTCAATTGACGAGGGCATCGCGACGATAACGTTCCAGCCTCACGTGCGGGAGCTGACGGGAGCAGAAAAGAAGGCCATCCTGGCCGCAAATCGAATCCGGGTTTTCATTGACGCCCGCGTCGCCGGCAACTTGTCGGGGCCGCAGCCCGAGCCGATCAAGCTTTCCGATTATCCAGCCGACACACTGCGGTTCTGCGTCCAACACACCACGCTCGTCTGTGTGGGAGTCGTCGATTGTCGTAAAGAACACTCGGCAGAGGAAATCGAATCGCTGCTGAGGCAGTTCGACGGGAAGGACGTCGAGGACAGTCGCTTTGTGATCAGGATGCTTACCGATGCGCCGTACGATGTCGGCGATTATATCTCCCGACACAGGCCGCATGTACCGTTTCGTGTCGCCTCGCCGCATTACACGGAGACTGAGGAGAGCGACGCGTAATGCGACGATGTCGTTAATGCCTCCCTGCAGTAGCGGCCTTCTGGCCGTGGTGGTTCGCAACCGCGCCAACCCTCGACGAGATTCGAGCATCTGACCACAGACCGGGTCGCCGAGCTGCATCGCTTCAAAGCGAAAGCCCGGCCGGAGTGACGAGCTCCGAACCGGGCTTATAAGGTTTTGCAAGTGACCAATATACATGAAGACCGCGCGCAACACAATGTTGTGCCGTTTACCCGTGCAGACGCGCCTTTGCTCTATAGGGCCCACGACGCCATTTGCATCGGCTTAAGCCGATCCGCTCACCCGTCGCGGTGTGACCAATGACCGGTACGACGAATGTAGAGCACGCGCTCGACGCCGCCCGCCGCGGCCTCCGCGTCTATCCGTTGGCCGCTAACGCCGAAGAACCTGCTTTTCCCGAGGCCGACACTGCGGCCACCGCTGACGAAAGTCAGATACGAGAATGGTGGGCCCTCTGGCCAGACGCCAATATCGGCATCGCAACCGATAATTTGCTCGCAATTCGGATTGATCCTCGATGCACTGACGAGGTGTTCCGCGACACGCTCGGCACACTATTCCAGCAGCATGGTGGTCGAACCGGTAGCCTCGTGCTCGTGGGAGAGCTCGTCGGCAGCTACGTCATCTTCGAGCTGCCGGCTGGCGCATTGGTGCAAGGCAAGTCTAACTTTCTGTCGGAGCACATGAGCATATTGTCGTCTGTCGATGATGTGCTGATCGGGCCAGGATCCACCATCAACGGTCTCGCCCCTTATCGCTTCCACAATGAGAGATCGCTATCGCCGGCGCCCCCGTGGCTGATGCAAATGTGCGGCGTCGAGCTGCCGGAAAGCAAAACAATGACCAACGTTGTACCTCTGAAGAGACCAGCGGCGGCGCCGACAGCTGCACCGATGAAAACAAAGCTGGAATGGGCTCTTGAGGCCTCGCACCATGTGCCGGTCCACCCCTGCCGCTGGTACGTCGACCCTGGACCTGACGCCAACCCCGATGAACGCAAGAAGGCAATAAGGGCAGCGAAAGAACCGCTGACCAAGTGGAAGGACCTGGCCACGCAAGACTCAGAGCAGATTCGGAAATGGTGGGGCCAGTGGCCAGACGCCAACATCGGCGGAGTTACTAACCAACTCTTGGTGCTCGACGTCGACAAACAGAACGGCGGTTGCGAGACGTTTGAGTTCTTGCGGCTCGTTGAAGACTTCCCCGAGACAATGACGAACAACACGCAGGGCGGTGGCCAACATCTATTTTATGTAATGCGTGCAGGTGAGCCACTCAAAAACGGCACACATACGCTAGGCCCGGGCATCGATGTCAAGACCGATGGCGGATACGTCCTGATGCCAGGCAGCACGATTGGAGGCCGCTCGTACACGCGCGCCAACGATGCGCCGATCGCATTCGCTCCCACCTGGATTGTCGAGCAGTGCAAAAACGCAAAGCCGAAAGCGAGTGCAGCCGGCAAACGCATCGTTGAGGAAGATGACATCGCGATCGAACTGTTCACAAAGTTGATACGCGATCGAGCGCCATACGCCGAACTCGGCAAGATCGACGACACGACCTTTATTGTGTGCGCGCGAGGTTACGACTTTGCTTGCTCGCCGGAAACTGTCTACGAAAAAGCACTGGGTTGGAATGAAACCCACTGCAACGGGCTCGGTGACTTGGAGCGCTTGGCTGTAGTCGTCGAATCTGCCGGCCGTAACCGTCAAAGACCCATCGGGTGCGATCACCCGTTGGCACCAGGTTTCGATGCGGTTGAGATCGACGAATCCAAAGCGCCCCTTGCAGCCGAGATCGACGAGAGTGAGGCGGCCGCAGTGGACGCCACAATACCGACCGCGAGAAGCGGCGATGTAAGAGCGTGGGAAAATGAGCCCAATGCGATCTTCGTTGACCATCTGAAGCCCGGTGACTTGCCGGCCGGCGTTCTCCCGGAAGTGGTGGAGCAGTTTGCGCACGACAGTGCTCGCCGGCTAGGCGTAGACGCTGGCGCGCCTGCCGCGGCATTGGTAACCGCGCTCGGATCGCTTGTGCCTGCCGGGAACCGTCTGCAGATGCGTCAACGCGATACCAAGTGGACCGTGAAGCCCATCCTCTGGACGGCCATCATAGCCCCGTCTGGCTCGAACAAGTCGGCGACCATCAATGCCGCGATGGACCCCGTAAAAACGCTTCAACAAAAGTGGCGGAAAACGTTCACGGCTGACGAGCACAAGCGGAAGCTTGACGAGACGCGCCGCGCAACGGCTGAAAAGGCAGGCAAGGGCAAGCCGGAAAGCACTGACCAGGTGTTCGAGGGCGAAGCCGAACCGGAGAAGCCTAGATTCAGACAGAAGATTTACAACGACGCGACGACAGAAGCCCTGGCGGTGGCGTTGTGCGAGAACCCGGAAGGGCTGCTGTATCATGCTGACGAGCTTGCGGGTTGGCTGGCTGGCATGGACGCATATCGCGCCAAGGGCGGAAAGGACCGCGCCTTCTGGCTGCAGGCGAAGGAAGGCGGCGACTTCATCGTCAACCGGAAACTGTCAGAGCGGATATGCGTCGAAAACTGCGCCATCTCGGTCTTGGGTGGTATCCAGCCCGACAAGATCAAGGCGCTTAAAACCAGCATGTCGGATGACGGGCTGCTGCAGCGATTTACGCCAATTGTCCTTCATCGCCGGGATAGCGGCGCCGACATCAACCCCGATACATCCTTGGACGAAAGGGTATCGACGGCCGCAAACGCGATCGCAGAAGCAGGCAACAGCACCCTGTTTCGATTTTCACCTGAGGCTGATGCCGAGTTGCACGCCATTGAGGCGTTCAAGGCCGGGGAGATCGCGCGGCCGGACGCATCCCCCACGCTCTGCCAGTGGCTCGACAAGATGCCCAACGAGTTCGGCAGGCTTTCCCTCGTTTTCCACTTCATCGAGCATTACGGGGCTTCTGGCGCCGCTGTAGGCACGCCGCCGGCCAGCATCAGCCGCGACACCGCGGTGCGGGCGCGACGGTATCTGACCGAGTTCGTCTATTCGCACGCGTTGACATTCTACCTGAAGGATCTGGGTGCATCCACGATGGACGAGCACGCCCTTTGGATCGCCGGCTTTGTGCTGGCGCGCGGGCTGCCTGCCATCTCGAGCCGGGACATTTATCGCGCCTATCCCGCCCTGAAGTCGCCGGAGAAGCGGAGCCTGATCATGGCGACGATGCGCGTCCTGGAAATGCACGATTGGGTCAAGCCGGCCCACATCGATCGACATGGCGCCGAGGACCGTTGGACCGTTAATCCGGCGGTACATGACGGCAGGTTCGCAGAAATCGCGGCAACGGAACGGAGCCGGCGGGATGGGGTGCAGGAACGCATCAAGCTGGGTGCAGCTGCATGATTGTCACCGGTGTCACCGCCTGTCACCGCGTTTCCAGACAGTCGCGGCGTAACGGTTTGTCACCATTGTCACCGTCTGTCACTTGCGCGCGTGAGAACCATAAAAGCCCTTCTTCTAATAATAGAAGCCAGAGACCCACTGGCCGTCTTTCCTGCAAATTCCCTCAAGTGACAACGGTGACAACCGGTGCCCGTCCTGAGCAATGCCAATTACGTCAACACTGGCCGATTCCAGAAAAGGAAAGCCGACTCGCCGCCGGCGCCCATCAATCGATCCACGAACCCGAGACCAAAACATGCGACGAACCGATACCGCCGCCGGTGCCAAATTCACCGTGCGCGGCCAAGTCTACATTCAGACCGGCCATTTTTATCACACCATGGGCAATGACCGGGAGGTGCGAGTCCTCGAGCTTCAAACCTCATGCCCGGAATGCTCGCAGCCTTTCGATGTCACGGCGTCAATGCGCCAGATCAGCACCCGTCAATTGGTCCGCCGTTGTCCGCGGTGTCGCAAGATCCACACAGGCCCGGTGTCGATCGCCAAGCCGGTCGCGCGCAAGACCGTCAAAAAGAACACCACTGGCCGGAAGATGCCGGCACCAGCCGCATCACGGCGAGCTGCGGTTCGCAAACTCGAGTCGCCTTCCCAAATCACGCTTTTAGAAATCCGGCCGGTAGATGTGCGACGAGGGGAAACGCCGGTGGCGGCGATGCAGCGGGCGTTGTCCGGGACGCTGGACGGACCAGCCGAGCCGCCGGCGGACTTGGCACAGCGCCATTGGTGCGACATCTCGGGCATGCTGGATTAGGATGAAGCGGTCAACGAATCGTCTTGTGTTATAATTTCGCGAGCTATTCCGTTTATCCAACCGCGTTTTTGTGGCGGTTACCAAGCCGTCTGCTGCGGATTAAATCGTTGGATGGATCGCATCACGACAAGGGGTAGGCATGCCTGCTTTCAATCTCCAGTTCCCGGCGGACCCGGAAGAATGGCTCGCACATATTTGGCGCCTGCTCGATGAAGCCGACCAAACGTGGCGATTTACGAAGAAAGGCGACAAGCGGCCGCTTTGCGACATCGGGGCGTCAGTCGAGGCGAAGCGCCGAAAGCGGGCTGTCCGGCAGGAAGCAGCTGCCGAACGCATCCTGGCTGCCGTTCGAGCGCGCAACCTGTGCCGAGCCCTTCCCGGTCAATCGATCGCCGATCGCATGCTGCGAGTAATGCGGCCCGGCGAATGGTTAGGCATGGGCGATATTGCGCGCATGGCCGGGATCCACAAAAGCGGCCGCGGGAAGGTGCACCAAGTTTTGCTGCGCCGGGGATGGGTCGAGAAGGCTCGCAATCCGGCATACCAGGGGATCCTAGACCCGTGGCAAATTAAGGCCGGCGCCGAGCCGGAGCCTTTGCACCTCTTTCGGCTGACAGAGTTGGGTGAGCGCGTGAAAGCGGCGCTGCCGGCATCACAGTAGTCTGGTCGCTGCGCGCCAAGCGCGTGCAGATCGATCATTGCGTTGGGTCAGAAAAACATTCAGTTGCCACCGACGCGGGTCGGGTACAAACTCGCGATTTACTCAACGAGGTTAGCCGCCATGACGGAAGCCATCGTGTGGATATTGGTTTCTTTTTTCATTGTTTTGCCGGCGGCAATCCTTGCCGGAAAATTTGTATGGTGGGCATTCCGGATGGTTTTCTGGTTGTGCATCATCGGAATATCGATCGCCGGCGCCGCGTGGCGCGGCGAGATGAAAGTCTAGTCGTTTCGGAACGTTGCACAGCGCGCTTTGACGTCGCGAAATCTGTCTCGAGCAAGAAACGTACGAACGCCGAATGGCGGAAAGCGGTGACGAGTTCTCATCCTGATAAATTCTGCCACGCTTGTGAGCGGAGCGGGTTATCGTTCGTAATTGCTGCGCACTTTTCGCGCGGCGTCGCCAGAAGCCTCTTGCAGCACGCTAGTCAGACTCTTCACCGTGATGATGTTTTGCCGGATTATCCGGCCCCGTGCGTTTGCCTTTTGCCTTTCCGGATTTAGGCGTCGTTGAATCCAGGCTTCGAACCGTCAGGCTCGAATTCTGAGGCGCCTGCACTTTTTTGGAATGAACGGGCAGTTTTTCTCGACTGGCCGCCTCTGATATCATTCTAAAAACGTCGACTCCGACGGAGAATGGAACGCAAGCGTTCAGGATCAAGTTTTCCCCACTCTGCGTGAAATCGAATGAGAAGAGACGCGCCATATTTTTTACTCCGGTTGTGAAAGGCCGCCATTTTTGGCGGCTCTCATTTTCTCGAAATCGATCGCCACGGCCAAAGGAATGCAGGCGTCGATAAGGTAATTGCCGTTGGGCTCGACCTGTGTGCATTCGAAAGCGAACGCATCCCGGTCGTGACGCAGAATGCTCGCATTTGGACAGGGCAGTGTTGACTTCCGCTCATAGTTTCCAAGCAAGGTCATGAGCTGAATCCCAAGGACAGGGGAAACGCATGCGTCCAGGATAACGAAGCCACGACGATCGACGGGTGAAACGTCTACACTGCCGTCGAGGACGTTGGACTCTTCCGTGCGCGCTACGTCGCCGACGCGGACGAGCGTCGCGGACCAGTTACGCACGCGCGTCGAGCCGGCGCACAAAAGGCGCGAAGAAGACTATACGGAAAACCCTGGCTTGCATTAGCGCCGCCAAGTGTTGCGATCGCTCAACAATTTTCGCGCGCTCGCGCCATACGCAAACCATTTGTTTTTCGTATGCCTCTCGCGTATCCTGTACGGTGACCAGACCAGCGTCAGGAGCTAGCCATGAAGAAAGTTGCGATCTATCTGCGAGTGAGCACCGACAGCCAAACGACAGCGAACCAGCGCCGCGAGCTCCAGGCAGTCGCGGCGCGCTCCGGCTGGGAAGTCGTGAAGGTTTATGAAGACGCCGGCATCAGCGGCGCAAAGGGTCGCGACAAGCGCCCCGGCCTCGACGCGATGATGAAAGCGGTTAACGCAAAAGAGTTCGGTATGGTCGCCGCCTGGTCCGTCGACCGTTTGGGAAGATCGCTGACGGATCTCCTCGCCATTCTCCAGGCACTCCGCGACAAAGGAGTCGATCTCTTCCTGCACCAGCAAGGACTCGACACCTCGACCACAGCCGGCCGCGCAATGTTTCAAATGCTCGGCGTCTTTGCCGAATTCGAGCGCGGCATCATCCGCGAGAGGGTCAACGCAGGGCTTGCGCGGGCTCGTGAGAAGGGTACTCGCCTTGGGCGCCCGCGTACGCCAGTCGCAGTCGAGAAGCGCATTCGCAGCCTGCGAGGCAAAGGCATGGGCGTCCTCAAGATCGGCCGCACCCTTGGCGTCGGCACCAGCGTGGTGCAGCGCGTTGTCGACGGCATGTGACCGGCGCGGGCCGATGGGGGTCCCCACCCCCACCCACCCCCCTCCTCGACGTTTGCAAGGGTGCCGTATTGCCATCCGACTAGTGCGCGATTTTTTGAGATTCAGGGTCGTGGGGAGGCAGTTCGAGAAAGTTTAGCTTGAAAAGACCAAGTCGATCGAGAGTGGTCGAACGGCTTCCGCTCTAATGCGCATACCGGACTCAACTTGAACATCGGGTAGAGTCGGAAAGAGGCCAGAAGCGGTCATCGTTCTCACTGGCGGCCGCACGCCGGACGGCCGACGACCTTTAACCACAAACCTCCATCATCGCCCTCGGCCTACCATCACCAGATGCTAGACCAGAACCACCCGGCACCAGCTTACAGCCGGACCGCACCGGCCTGCACCCGGCTCCATTGCAGAACATCTGCCCCGTGGTGGCCTGCGGCTTCGCCGGAGCGGATTCGACTTGCTTGCGCTGCTCGTCCCGGTTTTTTGTTTCATCCCTCGTCGCAATTGGCTTCTTCTCCGGAATCTTCTCGCATTCGTTGTCGTCATTGACGCGATAGCCTGCACGGCAGGTGATCTTGACGCAAGCATCGCCATCAACCCTGAAACCGCGCTCACAGATCAGCGGGCAAACCCGGCCCGGCCTGGTCTTGATCGCGTCGAGCGCGTCGAAGCTGGCGAGCTTGGTGTCGAACTTCGTGCCGGCGTACTTATTGAACAAAGTCAGCGAGCGCTGCGACGGTGCGTTCCAGTCTCCGTCGGCGGCCGTTGCGAGACATCCAACCCGACGCAGCTCCGATTGCAGCAGCTTTGCCGTCTCATTCGGAGTTAGGCTGGGCTGTGCTGCGGTCGGAGCGACTGCCGCAACCTTCGTTTCGCTATCAATCGCTGCCTTCTTCTCGGCTGCTTGTTTGGCGGCCAGCTCGGCGAGCGCCTTGTCGGTGGCGATCCTGTTGGCGAGCGCCTTCTCGGCCACCAGCTTGTCAGCCAAGACCTTGGCGACAGCGGCTTCAGCCTCCTTGCGCCGCTGCTCCGCAGCGGCTGCTTTCGCTTCCTCGGTCTGCCTGGCCTTCTCTGCCGCGAGCTTGGCAGTCTCGGCTGCCTTGGCTGCCGCGGCCGCCTTGTCCTGCTCGGCCTTGTTGGCGCGTTCGGCCGCAAGACGGGCCCTTTCATCCTCGGCCTGTTTGGCTTTGTCCGCAGCGGCGGCGCGCGCCTCTTCGGCCCCAATCCTGCTTAACTGCCCCTTGGCGAGGCTGGCGTAAAAGCCATCGGGATATTGTGCCACGAAAGCTGTCCAGACCTCGCGCGAGCCTAGCTGGAGCGCCAGCTCGTAGTCCCGGCGGATCGCATCTTGCGGGTTTGCCTGCGGCCCGGCAACGACCGGCTTGGCAGGGACGAGCGACACATCATCGCCACCAAGCGAACCGTAGACATAGGGCTCCTGCTTGTTACCGGTATTCTTCAGGACATCGTCGCGAACGAAACCGAACGCCTTACGCAAATCGAGACCGGGTGTCGGCAGCCGCTCGACGAGAGCTGCGGCGAACGGACTATTTTTTGCATCGCCGTCCGAGGCTGTCGAGCCGGCCTTCGCCGCGAACGCAATCATGGTGTTCGGGCTTGCCGGCTCAATCTTGGCAAGGCCGCGACCTATCGCGCGCGAGGCGATGGTGCGCTTCATGGTCTTGGCAAATGGATTGTCGCGGCAAGCATCCAGAATGATAAGGCGTAGCTGTTTCGCGGGCTCGACGGCAAACATCGCACGGTCAAGCGGAAGCGTTTCGTCGAGGACGTCGCTGTCGGTCTCTAGCGTCGCGTCCGTCGGGATCAGGTAGTTGGTGCCGTCCAGTTCAATGCCATGACCGGCGTAATAGATCACGGCCACCTCGGCGTCGCGTGCCCTGCCGCCGAACTCGCGGAGCGCCTTGCGCATCTCGCCCACGTTGAGGTCAAGCCTGACATCGACACTGTCGAACCCGGCCTTCTTGAACATACCGCCGACCAGCGTCGCGTCGTTGGCAGGATTGGCAAGCCGGGGCACGCTCTTGTAGGCGGAGTTGCCAATGACCAGGGCAACGCGATGCCCGGCCTGTGCAGAACTACAGACGAGCCACATGAAAAAGAACAATAAAAACCACCGAAACGCGCGCATCGTTGCCCCGAATAATCTCTGCGCAGGGTATGCGGAGACTACCGAAAGGCAAGCTTCGACTTCGTGACTTTGGTCACACTAAGGTCGCGATTCAAAAGGGACGTAGGCTCGGCGACTCGAAGTCTGCAACGGGTCACATGCGGGCGCCGCGGCCACGTTGGTCCGTTCGCACCCCGCAAGCCGACGTCAGGGGTAGAAACAGAGAGCAGCTACGGCCCATTCGCGACATTCTAGCGCTGCGCCGACGAATTCCGGTCTACCCCGATAGGCAGACATAACTCATTCGTGAACCGCCACAGGGCGACCGCTGTCCTTGCGAGTGAACACAAGGGACGGCAAGGGCGACCAACCCTACAGCGGGAAGACTTGCCACGGCGCCTGCCTCCGGCTGCATGTCAGGACGTTCGAGGCAGCATTCCCGTTCCGGGAGGCGCGATATGCTGCAGTTGAAAGACAAGGTCGGACGGTTCGCGACGACAGGGCGCAGCTGCCAGAACTGGAAAAAGGATCAGGAACTGGTTATTTCGCTGCTCAACAAGATCGCCATTTCCGACGGCGGCGCCGAGAACACGCTCAAACCACAGATGGTCGTGACCGGTTATGCCAGCGACGGCCTTTACAACTCGATTCTGTACTTCCAGAAGAAGAACTTTCCCGGCACGCCTGACGGCTATGTTCGGCCTGCCGGTCCGACATTCAATCGGCTCGTTGAACTGTCGACGAAGGCGGCCGCCAAGCCCGCCCCGCCAAAGGGCCAATGGGACGCAATCGCGACTCCTTCCGTCGATGCTGCACTTCGCAAAGGTCTCATCGACGATTCAAAGCTGGACTACGCAGAGGTCGTTGACATCATCCGGGCTACCGTCGCAGACGGCATGGTCACCGCATTCGAGCTGGACGACCTGACCACCATTGCGAACACCTCCAGAACGCTCTCCCCCACCTCGAAAAAGCTCATCACGCTCTTCGTCGGAGAAGAATACAAGGAGAAGCGCGGGATCGGACCGTATGATCTCAATTCCGACCAGAAAAAACTAGCCGCGGAAATGGTCTGCGATTTCCTGAAAAATACGAGGACGACGTTCTTTCCGAAGCTCGACCCACACCGCGTCGGCATAGGTATTCTCAGGCGCATTGCGAAACCGAGCCTCATCAATCAAGACCAGGGAAGTCTGTGCGGGCCATCCGCCCTGATGTTCGGCTACGCGTCGGACAAGCCAGGGTCTTACGCGCGCTTCGCGATCGATCTCTATCAGAAGGGGCAGGCGAATCTTGGCCGCCTGCTGATCAAGCCGGGAAAGGATGTGAGGAACTTCACGCCACCCTGGTCGCTGGACCACGTCGACTGGCTGACATGCGCCTCCATACGCGATTCGGAGAACTGGTTCCTGGATTTCGACGACACAGGCAAGATCAGCGATCTTGCGGGTGTCACCCTGCCGAGCGAAATGGAGCAATGGTTTCGCAAGGCAGGATACCGGGACGTGCGCGAGAATACCAACATTTCACGATTCAACAAAGACATCGACGATGTAAACGAAGCCAACCGGCTGCTCGACAGCGGATATCGCGTATGTCTTTTCATAAGCGCCAATATGATCGACTATGACGACCAGTCCGATAAAGGCTCCGCGCTTACGATGCACTGGGTCGTGCTGCGCGAGAAGATACAAGTGATGAACGGGTTCGTGAAGGCGAAGGTCTTCTCATATGGCGATGGAGACTATTTGATACCGCATCCGCAGGAAAAAACCCATGCCGTCAAGCCCCTCGCGGTTCGGGACTTTCTTATGAATTTCTATGGGTACGTTGCTGCCAAGGGGTGACCGGGGCCAGAAGCGCCAAGGCAAGACGATGCTGGCCACGCACGAGATGGCCTTCTCAGCCGATGTCTCCACCCCGCGTCGGCTTCATGAATGCCGGCATCATCGCCGAGGATCGGCACGCCCGAGGAAACCATCCGCCAGCCGCGCAGCGAACGGCCGAAGGTTCAAAATTTCGCGTTGACGGGCCGAACTAGAACAGGAGAACCGGACATGGCCGCTTTCCAAGAGGTTTTCCGCCGCTCCGGCATCGATGAGGGCCGCAGCCCGCCAGGCATGGTGGTGCCGTTCGGCGGCTCCAACATCGTGGCGCTGATCGATCCCGGAAGAAAGCTCAAAGTCGATCCTAACCCCCATGCCCTCGGGATCAAGGAGATCGATGGCGCCGATACTCTTAGACGCGTCATGCAGACCAAAGACACCTTCTCCGCACCCGACATCGATCCGCAGCTCAGGGCGGCGTCACTTCCCGCCACCTTCAATGGCGATGCACGGTTTTTCGAAATCAATGGCCGGATCAAGCCGATTCCCTTTCCCGGTCTGGAGGTGGTGGCCCGGTCGGCCGGCCGGAAGATCGAAGCCAAGCTCTATGTCGTCGTGCTGCCGGAAATCAAGATCAAGGTGGCGTTCCGCAACGTCATGATTCCGGGCAGCGGCGGCGCTCCGGCTTTTCACGCCAAGAAGCCCTGCAGTGAGCAAGATGAATTGCTGACGATGAACAATATATGGAGGCCGCAGGCCAACATCCGCTTCGAGCGGGTGCCAACAGACTGGCTGGTCATCGACGACTCGCAGGCTGCCGTCAAACAGGAGCTCGCCAATGCGACTGGCATGAAGGATGCGAGCCTTGCGATCCTTCCCGATGTGATCGATGTCGAAAAACTGAAGAGCTTCTTCGCCAAACACAAAGTTCAAGGCGCCCATCTCACCATTTTCTGTGTCGACAAGCTTCGGTCCAAGGGCTCCTTTCCCAATGGCTCGTTTGCTCGATCGCTGGACCTTGCCTTCATCAGCTCGCAACGCGGGCCTAACACGTCTGCCCATGAAGCCGGGCATTTTCTCGGCTCCTACTCGAAGAGCGCGACCAAGCCTTGGGACAGCAACGGCCACACATTGGAGACCGATCCGAAAACCGGAAAAGAAAACAGGGCGGAAGACATCAAGATGCTGATGCGCGACGGAGGCGCCGGGTGGAAGATTCCGTTTAATCTCGTCAAGGAGTTCCGCGACTTCCCCGGCTAGCATCCAAAGCTCAGACGGCAGCTGGAAATCACTCCTGACGTCGAATGTCGCCTTTGGGCCACTTTCAGAATCATGCAAGGCAGCAAATGGAATCAGCCTGTCGGGACGCTAGTGGAATCAAAATCGCAGGTACAGATACCGTTGTTGTGCGGGCCGCTTCGTCATGTAGACCGAGCGGGGGGTAATCCAAATTCTCCAATTGCGGGTTTGGTGGACTGGCCGTCTAATCGCGAGGCGAGCAAAGCTGGCGTCAGCCTGCTCTGATCCAGCCCTCGGAAGCGGGCCACCTACTTCGGAAGCGCAGGCGCGTGGCCCGCTGGGCGGTTAAGCGATTTAGGGCACGCCATCGGACTGGCAACGCCAGTGACTTCGCGGACCATTGCGGTGCTGTGCGAGTGGACTGAATCCGGGCAACAGTTCCTCCCTGACCGATTTGATAGCCAACGATTTGGAATAAGTCGATGTTCCGTAATCTGTTCGCGGTCGCGCTGATGGTATCGACCAGCGCCGTGCTCGCGCACGATCACAATCGGCTTGATCTGTCGAAGTGGTTTGCGGAGCTTTATGACCGAAAGGGAGATCTGTGCTGCGATGGTAGCGAAGCGATGCATTTGTCAGAGGTAGATTGGGAGATCACCGGCAACCATCCATTACCGTGTCCGCGTGCCGACAACGCCTGGGGGCTTCGGGCGCGATGGCTGGCGCCACCAACGTGGAAACCGAGTGGGTTTACGTACCCGACGACGCCGTCATCGACGAGCCGAACAGGGCTAAAGCGACGCTGGTCTGGCCGCTCTATGGCCCGATGGGTGTGAGCATTCGCTGCTTCATACCCGGGACGATGATGTGAAGCGCCTCCGATTTTAATCGGCGCAAGGCGGAGTTCGGCTTAGGGTCATTCTCGACCGAATTGGGCTGTCCGCATGATGTCCGGTTTAGGCCCATTAACGGCCGAAAGGCGAACAATCTAAGGTCGGGCGCCTCCCCTCAACATCAGCCGGCGGCCCCAGAAGGTCGGCCTCGTTAGGGCCAATATTGTCGCCTCCGAGGAGGTCGCATCCGCCAGGACTATAGCTCGCGTTGAACAGCTGCGACCTTAGAACGCTGACTTTCCCACCGGTTGTGCTACACTCCACTCTCCGCTGACGCCTTCCGGGATTCGCGAACCCGGCCTCTCAACATCAACTTGAGGCGCTGGATGCCCCGCATCATCAACGCATACGCCGACAATTCGCCGCTGGCCAACTCGCTGAAGGATCTCGGCGAGGCGATGTTCGGCGACCAGGCACAGAAGGAAGTTTACCGGCAAAAGGCGTTCGGGCTGAAGCGTGAGAACGACAGCTCCGAGCCCCTCGCCGCTGCAGTACGCGCCGGCAATCGCAACGACATCGGCTACTACGGAGTGCTCGCGGGCAAGACCGGCCAGGACGCGGCCGACTTTGGCCGGTTCTCCGCTGCGAACCATGCATCCAGCTTCGACGATCCCCGCCTCGCAATCTCGATGATGGGCGCCGGCGGCCCCGCAGCAAGCACTGCCATCGGTCAACGTCGCTCTCTCGACAACGTCATCACGACCACCGGCATGAATAACGCCACGACGCTGGAATCGCAACGCATCGCCTCGGACCGCGCACGCGAGACTCAGCTTGCGATCGATCAGCGTACGTTGACGCCGGTCCTCGATGATGCCGGCGTGGCTCACTATGTTCCCAAGTCGCAAGCGGTCGGCGGCGAAGCGCCAATGACTTCCGACAACGTGGTCGCAAACATGCTGCGTCGGCAGGCCGCTGCGGCGCAGCCGAGTCAGACGTCATCGGACCCGCTTGGTGCCCTCGATCCCCGCATCCTGAAGAAAGCCGGTCTGGACCTAGCGGAGCAAACGTTGATCGAGCCGCGCACTGGCCAAACAGCGATCTCCCGCGACGGCGGCCGGACAGCGATCCTGCTCGACGGCAGGACTGTTTCGGCGACCGGATTTCAACCGGTAGGCACGGACGCGGCCCTGGCCCAGGCTCGCGATAACAACGTGCGCTCGAGCGCGTCGACGCCACTGGTTGTTGGGGACCCGAAGAAAAGTCAGGCGGCCGCCGACGCGTCGAGGACATCGGGAATCGGCCCGAAGATTGCAACGTTCTTCAACGAAGAGCTTGGCGCGCTACCTGCTGCAACGAGCGTGATGAAGGCGGCCACTGGCTCGTCTGAAATCGCTCCGGACATCCAACGGGCGCGATCGTCACAAGATATTCGGAACAACCAAGCGCGGGCCGTGTTGCTCGGCGGACCCGGACGGCAGACTGTTCAGGCACAGCAATGGGTAAACGACTTGCTTCCGCAAGGCAACGCACTCAGCAATCCGGAGACCGAGGCGGCGAAGATCCCGACGATCGTGAATGCGCTCAAGGGCGACCACGAACAGATTCGCCAGCTTGTCATCGATCCCAACACGCTGCCCGCCGAACGCGTGAAACTGTCCCAACAGCTTCACCAGATCGAAAACACGATCCGGATGTACACGGAGCCTCAGCAGCAGGCGCCTGCTACGCAAGCTACTGCAGCACCTGCTGCACAAGCCGCGTCGACTTCCGCAGCGCCGACGCAGACAGCCACCAATCCACAGACTGGCCAGAAACTCGGCTTGGTAAACGGACGGTGGGTGCCGCTATCGAGCGCCGGCAGCGACCCGGCATCGCCGAAGAGTTCGGCAACGTCGGGCAGCGATCCGCTATCTCAGGCACGCGACGCGATTGCACGCGGCGCCGACCCGGCAGCAGTGAAGCGGCGGCTGCAGCAAAACGGCGTCGATCCGGCAGCCCTCGCCAAACCGCAGACAGTTCTTCAGAACGGGCACACGTACAATCTGCAGCCGGACGGAAGCTATCAGTGACGTACGTCGTGCTAGATTGCGGACGCTCTGCGTTTATCGTATAATTCTGGCATAGGCTGATTTAGTCGCGTCGCCGGCGGCGTCCCTCCTTCCGAGGATGCCCCGTGTCTCAGCCGTCTTCGTACTCGCCAGCGCACGCGTTCGTCAGTGATGCCGCGACCATTTCCAATTTCCCCGGCCAGCAGCTCGACTTCGAATTCAGCGCGCTCAAGACGACCACCGACCAGATTTGCACCAATCTCGCGTTGATCCAGCGCGACGATGGCGCGCTGTTGAACGGCGTCGTGACGTATGACAGCCTTTCGGCGTCGGTGCAGTCGAACGGCCTGGCGCCGGCGAATGCGTGGGCGACCGGTACGCTGTGCACGGTCGGCACTGCCGTTTTGCAGAACTACAACCTGTATCGGTGCGCGGTGGCGCACACGGCAGGCACGTTCGCGACCGACCTGGCCGCAGGCAAATGGACGTTCGTGATTGCGCTGCCAGTGGCGGCCATGCCTATGCCAGCGCCGACCGTGCTCGGCGGCGTTTTCAGCCATACCGCGACCACCCACCAGTTCGTCACCGCCATCAACACTGACGGCACGGTCACGACCGCGCAGCCGGCGTTCACCGACATCTCCGGCACACTGGCCGCCGCGCAATTGCCGGCCCCGACTACCTCGACGCTGGGCGGCGTAAAGGCAGCCACCGTGGTCGCCCACAGTTTTGTTAGCTCGATCGGCACTGACGGCGCGCCAGGGATGACGCAGCCCGTCGCCGCCGATGTGTCGTTCACGCAGACCGGAACTGGCGCTACCGCCATCACGGAAGACACGATATGGCGCAAGATCTATACGCCTGAGATGTTTGGGGCCGTGTCGTCTCCCTTGGGAACGGCTGCGGGTTCTCTAACCAACAACCAGACCGCTATCAACGCCGCAATTACGGCGCTGGGCGCCATTGGCGGCGGCACGCTGTTGTTCGGTCCTGGCGCATACAGCGTCGGCAACGGAATCTCTGTCGCGAGCAGCAACGTGTTCCTCAAGGGCGCGGGGATGCACGCAACGACGCTGGTTCTTGTCCCGACTGTGCCAACTTCGGCAGTCCAGTTTGGCAATGCTGGTATCATCGGTAACAACGGCATAAGCGACATGACCGTTGGGTCTTCGGATACCACAACGACAAAGAACGGCATTACGCTGATCGATACCACGCAGTTCACGATGCGGAACGTCATCGTGGATCGATATCCGCAAGGCAATGGTATCCTGGCCGCAACGTCAGGTGCCGTCGGTCTTTCCGTGCAGGGCCGCGAGCTCGGCCTGGTCGAGAACTGCCAGTTCTACGCCAACCTTCCCATTCAGATTTCGCAAAACCCGCACGCCGTTGGCACTGCGTCAATCGTCGGTCTAAATGTCCTCAGTTCGGACCCGCTGCCCGCAGGCACGGCGACAATCCCACCGACCGCCACCTATAGCGCGATCTCTGGTGCATGGACGGCGTATACCCCAACCCTTGTCAGCTTGGCTGGTGGAGCCATCGGAACTGGCAACACGCTGACCGGACAATATCGCCAGGATGGCAAGACCATATCTATTCGCGTCAATATTACTATCGGAGCTTCGGGTATGGGCTCCGCAACTCAGGCCGGGTTCAGTTTGCCGGTTACGGCGGCTTCGGGCGGTGCAATCCTCGTCGGCAAGAGTACGACCACAGGGGCGATCCACTCTGGTGATATCCCCACGGGCGGTCTTACCAATGCGCTGATTTCAAGTTCGACCGGCGGCGCGGCAGCCAACAGCAATGTTTACGTTTTCAGTGGCGTGTACGAGGCAGCTTAATGGGAACAGAGCGCTTCTATAAGCCTGGATCGTTCTATCGGATCTGCGATCGAACGGGCGGAAAGCAGCCAGCTCTGCCGCGGCGAGGATAGCCTGCAATACCGGTGCGGTGGCGAGGCGGCGAACGCCCTCGCCGCCTTCATCGCCGATCGGCTGGTAAGCTGTTTGCCGGTGAGCCTCCATCGATACCGCCGCATCGGTCGCCACTTGCTCCGTCGGCGGCGCCGACTTCGGGCGAATGGCTGGTGCAGAGCGGCCTTTGTGCTGGATTGGCCGCAGCATTAAAGGAAGCGGTATGACGCCCCCCAAAGGGCCGCGGAGCAAGCGAGCCCGCGGCATCTGGAAGGGCAGCTACGTCGAGCCCTGGCTCTATCGTGTCTGCACCCGCGGCGGCCATCGCAGTGCTCTGAGGATGCCCAATGCACATCCTTAGCCGGCGCTTGGCGAAGGCGACGCCTCGACGAATCGACTTGTCCACATAGCCCACGCCTAGTGGGTCATTACAGTGCTTCTCCACCAAATCTAGCGGATTGGACGACGGTTCTCGCGTGCGCTTTTATCGTCGACATGTCCGCCGCCCGCATTATCACCCCGCCTCTGTCCGGCGGCGATCGCAAACACTTCGCCCGCGAGCTCCACAGGGCCGAAGTCGCCTATCAACGTGAGCTGCGCGAGGCCGTCGCGGCGCACGCCGCCGCCGATGCCGCTCTCGCAAAGGCCTATGCGCTCGATTGCATCGCCTGGACGACGCGCCAGTTCATTGGCAGCGGAGAGGATCCGTCACCGACGATCGCTGCGGCATCGAGGGCGAGCACAGCCTCCTCGAGGTCCGTTGCTGCCGCCACACAGAGCTCGTCGAACTAACTCTGGTCCTCTGGCCGCGCGAGCGGCCTGTGCATACGCTAAAGAAGGCGTTGTACTGCGGCCTGTGCCAGCGTACCGCCGGCCGTAAGCACCGCCCCGAGCTGATTGGATTGCGGCCGGTTGGTGATCCGCAGCCAGCCGCGCCTTCGAGGCGCTCGAAGAAGGCTCCTGACGATGTGCTGGTGTGGACGGCCTCTCATCCCCACGGTTCTATGGCGCTGTCAGCGTCACAGCTAGATGAGAG
>NZ_JADPJQ010000131.1:0-990 GCF_023073515.1 Bradyrhizobium sp. 17
GTGGCGGAATGGGCCGGATCTGGATCGTGGTCGAAAGTCTCTACAGCATGGACGGCGACTTTGCGCCTCTGAAGGATATGTTCGCGCTCGCCGATCGGCATGATGCATTCCTGATGGTAGATGAGGCCCACGCAACAGGCGTTTACGGCGAGCAGGGACGAGGGCTCACCGCGCCCTATGAGGGACGCGAAAATCTGCTGGTCGTCCATACCTGCGGCAAGGCGCTGGGCGCGGCCGGCGCGCTCGTCACTGCGTCCGGCGTGCTGCGAGACTTTATGGTCAATCGTTGCCGTCCATTCATCTTCGCGACCGCGCCATCGCCGCTGATGGCTGTCGCCGTAAGGGAGGCGATTCTAATCCTGCAGCAGGAACCCGAGCGACAGCAGCGTCTCACCAAGCTGGTCACGTTCTCGCATCGGGAGATGAGAGAGCGCGGCTGGAAAAGTCTTTCGGATTCGCAGATCGTACCATGCATCGTAGGCGACAATGCGCGCACGATGCGGCTCGCCTCTGCATTGCAGGCTCGCGGGTTCGATATCCGCGGAATCCGGCCGCCAACCGTCCCGGCGGGCACGGCCCGGTTGCGAATTTCACTGACGCTTAACGTGGGGGAGGACGACGTGCGTGCAATGCTCGATGCCTTGATCGAGGAGACGAAAGGCGAGCTTCAATGAGTGCCAAAATCATCGTAACGGGCACAGGTACCGGAATTGGAAAGACGGTGTTTTCCGCGGGGCTCGCCAATCTTCTCGGAGCGGACTATTGGAAGCCGATTCAGGCCGGCCTCGAAGGAGAGACCGATACCGAGGTCGTCGCTTGTCTTGGCGGCCTCTCAGCCGATCGCATCCTGCCGGAGCGTTACCGCCTTCAGACCCCCGCTTCGCCCCATCATTCTGCCGAACTTGACGGAGTTCGCATCGAGGCGGATTTGCTCGATGTGCCCGATACCGGGGAGCGGCCATTGGTGATCGAGGGCGCGGGCGGCCTGAT
>NZ_JADPJQ010000101.1:0-1606 GCF_023073515.1 Bradyrhizobium sp. 17
ATGTCAACGCGATCAACTGGTCAAAGGAGCTCGGCTAACCATGCCGTCAGATATCGTCATTGCGTCGCGAAAAGCGCGGCCGCGCTTGCCTCTAGCTCTTCTTATCAGTCTCTCGACACTTGGCGGCTGCACGACTTTCAGGCCACCGCAGATCAGCCACGACAACGAGCTCCCGCCGGCCCCGGATTTGCCGGCGGTTGCCGATGACCGGCCGCAACCGCTGCATCTGCCGCCGATCTGGAAGGCTGCGCGCGGCGGCAAGACCGCGGAGGCCAAAGAGCCTGTCGAGCGTATCGAAACCGCAAATGACGCTGCACGTGTGCAGCCTCGCAAAGCGGGCTACTACAATGCGGTGCAAGTGTTTTCCTATAGTCCGGGCGCGCTCTACCAGATCTATGCCGCGCCGGGACAAATTACGGACATTGCCCTTGAGCCGGGTGAGCAGCTGATCGGCTCGGGACCCGTCGCCGCGGGCGATACCGTGCGCTGGGTGGTCGGCGACACCGAAAGTGGGAGTGGCGACAGCCGCCGCGTTCACATCATGGTCAAGCCAACCCGTCCCTTGATCGAGACCAACCTCGTCGTCAATACTGATCGTCGTACTTACTTGATCGAGCTTCGCGCCAAAGAAAGGCCCTATATGCCCTCGGTCGCCTGGTTCTATCCGGCAGATCGTGTGGGGCCCCGAGCTTTACCGCCGGCACCCTTTATTCCGGACCTGCCGGCGCGCCGGTACCGTTACGCGATCGAGGGCGACAGCCCGCCGTGGCGTCCCGTCAACGCTTATGATGACGGCCGAAAAACTTATATTGAATTCTCCCCCGGCGTCAGTCAGGGCGAGATGCCGCCGCTGTTCGTGATCGGGCCCGACGGCAAAGCTGAAATCGTCAACTACCGCGCGTACGGAAATGTGCTGATTGTTGACCGGCTGTTCGCGGCCGCGGAGCTGAGGCTCGGCGAAGAGCACCAGCAGAAGGTCAGGATCGTGCGAACTGACGGGAGGTCGCTTTGAACGATCGTGACCAGGCAATCGATACACCAAAGGAACCGCCTCGGGCCAGGCCGCCGGAAGAGATCGCCGAGGCCCTGCGCCTCCGGCCGGATCCTCCACAAGTGGCCCGCCTCTCGCGAAAGGTCCTGATTGGCGTCAGCGCCCTGGTGCTCGTGCTGATCACCGGCGCGGTGCTCTGGGCGCTGCAGGAGAAACGGTCTCGTGTCTCAGCGCCTGAGGAGCTTTACGCCACCGACCGCCACAATATCGCCGATCAGCTCGCGATCTTACCAAAGGATTACACCGAGATCCCGAAGGACGTGCCGCGCCTGGGGCCGCCCTTGCCGGGTGATCTCGGCCGGCCGATCGTCGCAGCACAGGGGTCTTCGACATCCAGCTCGCTTGGTATCGATGCCGAACAGCAGCGTGTCACACAGGAGAGCGAGGCGGCACGGACCAGCAAGGTATTTGCCAGCACCAATGTCCGGCCACTGGCCCCTGCCACCTCGTCGAGCGAAGCCCGATCGAGCGCCGCGCCATCATCTGACGAAGCATTTGCTCAGAATGGCCAAGACCGAAAGCTTGCATTCGTCAGTGCAACAGTCGATCGCCGAA
>NZ_JADPJQ010000023.1:0-1200 GCF_023073515.1 Bradyrhizobium sp. 17
GCCAGGCTCGAGCGGTTGCTCAAGCTTGCAAAAGACGCGCAGTTCGGTCGATCGTCGGAAAAGCTTGACGCTGATCAGCTCCAGCTTATTCTGGAGGATATTGATCAGGCTGTCGCGGCTCTCGAAGCAGCCGAGGACCGCGCCAATCCCAAAACACGCGAGAAGAGAGCTGCCGAGCGCAGGGCCAATCGTGGCAAGCTGCCGGAGCATTTGCCGCGCATCATCGAGACCCTGATGCCCGCTGCAACCTGCTGCCCATGCTGCGCAGGCGACCTTTTTGAGATCGGTCACGATGAGAGCCAGAGGCTGGACGTCGTACCGGCGCAGTATCGCGTTATCGTCACCCGCCGCCCCAAACTGGCCTGCCGCGCCTGTCACGGCGTCGTCCTCCAGCATGCTGCTCCCGAGCGATTGATCAGGGGAGGACTGCCGACCGAGCGGCTCGTCGCGCATGTGATCGATGCCAAGTATCATTGGCATTTGCCGCTTTACCGCCAGACGCAGATGCTGGCGACGCACGGTATTGCCATCGACCGTTCCACGCTCGCCTTCTGGGTCGGCTATGCGGCCCAGGAATTGAAGCCCTTGTGGCATCGTCTGCGCCAGCTTCTGCTCGCCTCTCCGAAGCTCTGTGTCGATGAGACCCCGGCGCCGGTGCTGGATCCCGGGCGCGGCAGGACCAAAACCGGCTACTTCTGGGCGCTGTCGCGCGATGACAGGCCTTGGGCCGGGCCTGATCCGCCCGGCGTGGTCTATGCCTATGCACCAGGCCGCGGCGCCGTTCATGGCTTGCGACTGCTCGAAGGCTATCGCGGCATCATCCACTGCGACGGCTATCAGGCTTACAAGACCATGATGCGAGAGACGCGTGCGGACGCCTTGTCCGGGACGCTCGCATTCTGCTGGTCGCATCTCCGGCGCCAGCTTGTGAAGATCGAGCGCGAGGCTTCGCCGGCGCCGGCGCCGGTTGCCCGCGAGGCCCTCGAGCGCATCGCCCAGCTCTACGCGGTCGAGAAAGTCCTCCGTGGCCGATCTGACGCCGAGCGCCGCGCGGGCCGGCAGGCGCATGCCCGGCCGTTGGCTGCAGCCTTGAAGCAGTGGTTTGAGGCGAAGCTTGGTCACCTCGCGCAGAAGAGTGAGACGGCGAAAGCTTTACGCTATGCACTGCGTCATTGGGACGGCTTGACGCTCTACCTTGAT
>NZ_JADPJQ010000114.1:0-89802 GCF_023073515.1 Bradyrhizobium sp. 17
GATCTCCTTCAGGCTAGGCTGATTGGCGCGCCATAAACACAATCACGATCATCGAATATGCGTCAGAGCCAAAGTTCGGTGCTTATTCACAAAGCGTTGACCCCAGCACTCTGGCTCTTGCTGAACGGATTCCAGGAAGTGATGAAAGCGCCGCCCCTCGCTTTCATTCTGGTAAATAATCCCTCGATGATGACAGGGCGTTGACCCATTCGAATTGAGAAAGTCCGAGCGCCACTGAATGCCACATAGTCCGTGGCTCGATAAGCTAGAACGAGGTTTGACGGCATTTTCTCTGTTTCTATTACGTTGGATGACGTAAGCGCGAATCGTATCAAGAGGTGTTAGGAATTGCCTCAGCGCTGTAGCGCTCGGCGTCACTTCGCAGCGTCTGGACCAACCGACGTTGCGCTGTAATGTCGAGAGCGATCCCCAAAATACATTCCGGCTCACCTGCGCTATTCAGTAGCACTTCGGTATGGCAGTTAATCCAGCGCAAAGCGCCATTGGGCCGAATGATGCGAAATTCACCGTCGAGCAACGTCCGATCTATCATCAACTCGCTGGGACCGCGAGTCGGACCGCGATCGTCCGGATGAATCCTTCGTTGGATTTCGGTGTATGACGGCGACACCGCATGCGGATCCAATCCGAGCAGCCTAAAAAAGCCACGCGACCATTGCATCTGGCCGGCTGCATCACAGCGCCAGACACCTGCTCCCAGCTTTTCTTCAATCAAACGAAGCACATCGGATATACCGAGATGTGCCTCCAGCTGCAGCAAATTAACCCCCGTTCTCAAATACAAACATTCAACTCTCAATTGCAGAACAATTCAACACTGATGTTTGAGTGAACCCGGCCATACGGTCGCAGGCCGGTGGAACGTCTCTCCACGGGCAACGCCAACGAGAGAGGGCAACGTCGTGCGGTCCTAGAGACCGCCTACACCTCAACCCGGCCAATCGGCTGCGCGCCATTCGACGAGGCCAATGACCCGAAAATCCCTTCCGGCACTGCTGATTTTCTCGAGCATGGTGGCACTGGTTGTCGCATTCGGATTTCTAGCACAGTAAGACCCGCGGATTGTGTGCGACGTCCTCTTTTCCCCCGATAGCGACTCAAATAGCGGACGTCGTGCACTTCGCATTTGGGCCAAGCGGTAGAGTAGCGCTCTAGATATTTGGAGGGGCCTCTTACCAGGCAGGCCCTGTTGCCGCGAGATGGTCTATGGACGCGAAATCAGCCACACGATTTAAACAGCACGTAGATCGGATCATGGAGAGTTATCCCTGGCGCTCACGCTCGCCCAAGAATCTCCAGTAGCTGAGTTTCTGAGATTGAGGACATCGGTCGGCGATATCATCTCTCGGAATAGACTCCGTGCTTCAGGAAAACATTTACAAAGATTATCCCGGTCTGGATGGCATGAAAGGCTGACTGATAACTTCGGCTTCGGGTCAAAGAACGAACCCGCTCTCGCGGGAGGGCTGGCGGCGCGGTCCGCCGATCACGTCTACCGCTGTAACCGTTTGAACGAGCACAGGTGACGGGCGGGCGCTCCGTCTGCAGGATCGAGGGGTCAAGCACTCCAACCTCAAGACAGGAGCCCCCAATGAGCGAGAAGCCCATCAGCCCGCTGCGCCAACGCATGCTCGACGACATGAACATGCGCAGGTTCGTACCCGATACGCAACGCGAGTACATCCGCGCCGTCAAGAGGCTTAGGGTTTTCCTCAGCCCTCCCCCCGACAGTGCGACGGCGGAAGAGCTGCGCGCGTTCCAGCTGCATCTGACCGAGGCCCTGAGGCGGTGGACGCCGGGTGCGTCGCCTATTTGCGCAAGCCGTTCGCACGGCAAACCTTGCGGGATGCCATTGCGAGAGTACTGGCGTAACAGGCGCGGCGCTCCATCGGGGTAGGTCAATTGGGCGCCCATAACCTCAGCAGACTGAACCGCAAGTTGTTCGGCTAGGTGTGAGGCTAGTGAGAACGGGGCTGTCCGTTTTGATCCTGCGCAAGCCGGAGAGTTGCGGTGCTTGAGCAACGGCCAATGGCGAACTAGACCATGTACTCCGCGAAGTGGACAAGTCCGTTCTGGCTTCAAACCGGAGATGGCCGGCTCGCTAGGGCGCTACGGAACTGCTCAATGTATTCCGCTGGCAGGTCCCTTTGAGATCGCGCGCGTTGCAGCTTCAAGACGGGCCGCGATCTCGCTCATCCGGCGCGCCAGATCTTGGAGCGTTGTTGGCTGTACTGGGCCGGCGCCCCTTGGGGAATTCAGCTCCGTTTGCAGGTGCTCGAACTCTGCCTTGCACCGCTCCAGCTCGGCGAGAAGCATTGCGAGATCATCCATTTGGCCGAATGCGCCTCATTCCGGTGAGCTGGGGCCGTCGTACCAGATCAGGGGCAGGCGCGGCACTTGGGAAATTTACGGGTGGGCCGACCCGCTCTCCGCCGCAGGTCGATGATCCCGAGACACACATCTGGGTAGGAGATCAGCCGGCATTCCTGCTGGGTTGGCGGTTGGCACGTGGGTACTGCGGCTAGTCTGTGTCTGTGGGTGGGCCCGCTGTCCAGGTTAGATCGGAATGGCATCGTGTGGGTTTTCATCGCCGATTTTGACCCCGAAGCTCACGCCGACCTTGATCTCACGTGACCGTAGTTGAACAATTAAATTTTGTGGTGGAGGACATAATGAACAAAGCCATTGTTGCTATCGGGCTTGGGCTTGCCCTGTCGGGCGCAGCATTCGCGCAAGAGAAGTCGGCTAAGGAACAGCTTGTTGGTGCGTGGACGCTAGTCGCTGTTACCAGTGAAATGGACGACGGCCAAATAGGCGAACCCTTCGGTCCTTCCCCAAAGGGTGTGATGATTTTCTCAGTTGATGGCCATTTCTCGCTTTTCCAATCGCGCGCGGAAATTCCAAAGATTGCGGCTAATGACCGAGCCAAGGCGACGCCCGAGGAGGCGCAAAGTATCGTGGCGTCAAGCATTTGCCTATTACGGCACATACTCGGTTGACGAAAATACAAAAGGTATGATGGTCAACCTTGCAGCCAGCACCTCCGCGAATGTCGCCGCCATTCCCAATCAGAAAAGAACGATTACTTTGCTAAACTCAGACGAACTAAAATTCGACAATCCCTGAACTCCAAACGGTATGACGCTGCGAACCACTTGGAAGCGCGTAGCGGCGCCCCAGTCGAATTTGAACGGTGGCAATCGCACGCGACATAACGCCACTCTGTAAAAAACCGGAAAACCAACCGGCTGGTTCTCGTCAGATGGTGTCAGAGCGTTGGGCACCAGACGAAAATCGGCCCCGACCAACACGGGGGCTGGCGGTCGGGGGCCGTCCCTTCCAGTGCGCCACAGGCGGCGGTCGTGGGCACACGCGCTGACGTTCGGGTAGCGACAAACCGGTACACCAACTGGCGCGCGCTCTTTCAGGCCGCAACGTGTGGATTGACAACTGTATAGCCGCGCAACGATCGCGCGTGCATCCTTGTCGCGTGTCCGCCTGAGTTGGCGTCATACGCCATCCAAATGTCGCCTCTGAGATGCTGTTCTAGTACGAAGACGTGCCCACGGCGTGCCGCGACCATTCCGGGCGACGGCGACGTACGCGGAAAGCGTAGCCAGTTGGCTGCGAGGTTTAGTTCAGGCACCACACGACCAAACACGCGCAGCGCTGCGCCACAACCACAGAATGCCGCCGGGCAGCCGGGCGGCCGACCCCCGGCGATCCGGCTCTCAGCAGGGACACTCATCGCCAAGCTGTTGGCTGCGGTTACTACGAGTTGTTTGGGACGATACGCCTGCAGTGAATATTGCGAAATTCGTTCGCCGCGCGTCTGCGCGGACGAGAAGTCACATGGCATGATCACGTTGCATTCGGGCGCGTGGCCGATGCGGTAGGGTCTTGCTTCCGAACAGATCGAGCTGAGGACAACGAAGAGACACGCAGAAAATACTTGCTTGAACATTGCAGGGCTCCAAAATGAGGTCCTGCCCCGAGTACCAAGCAACAAACAACAATTTGGCCGAAAAGCGGCCAAGGTTAACAGCGATCGCGGTCCAATATCGTCAACCCTCACGGCCAGACGTTGCGACGCTATCTGATTAACTCGCAGAGAGAGAGAGAGAGAGAGAGCCTTGCACTCGTCCGACTTGTCAAGTCTGCTCCGGGGTGACCACCGGCAACGCTCGGATCGAAGCGATATAATTTCCGCTTCGCGCCCCTGAGCGGCTGCCGGTGTAGATGGAGCCCTAACAAACGGCCCCGACGCATTCCACGTCGGGCCCTTAAGATCGTCGAGCCGGTTACATCCGCCGTGCCCTCTGATGCTTGATGTGTCGATTACCGCCCACGATCTAGTGCAGAGCGTGCACTGCGGCCGCAATAGCAAGGCCGTTTGAACAGTCGTCATAACACGCGCGTCGATGTTAATGCCACGAGGTTCCCGCACCTGGACGGTTGCTTGGGCAACAATTAAAAGTCGAACCGCTCGTTCCTGCGCGCCATGAAGATTTTGGAAGCCACGAGCCGCGGCGAAATGTCAATTCATGATCGTAAGCAGATCCGAACCAACCCGGCGTAGCTCTCGCTTTTTCTCGACCGGTCAGCCCGAGCTCTCACGCACCAGCCGGGCAATTCTGCGAGGACCATCCCACACCTCTACGGCGGGGTACGTATCGAGAAATTTCTCTGCTCGCGTTCTGGCGCCTTCATCCGTCGGACTGTCTTGATAAACCGCCCGAGCAACGCCGGATAAATCGACCACATACGCAACGTACCGCATGGCAGTTCCCAAGTGCCGGAAGCTACAATACGACTCCGCCAACTGTGACGGCCTTCGTTTCATCTTACTTTCGAACCTTTGACGAGCGCCGGCTGGTGATCGAGACTTGCTCTTGGACAACCTGCCGCGCCTCCACCTCGCCTGTTTGGTTTAGGAGGGCAGGAACTCTCTTTCGGACGTTCTCTTGCCAGCCATCGCAGTACTCTAGAACAATTTACGAGGCTCCCAAGATCGACCTATGGCTTAGGAACCAACCGGCGCCTACGGACCCGAATACCCGAATATCCGTTTCGGTTGGAGTTCGTTCCGCAATGGGGACCGGGGCGCCCCTTCCCCGGTGAGCCATGCTTGCGCAGGGGTCGGGGCCGTTCCGCGCGACGCGCGCTGCATTCACAAGATCCTCCTTGCGCGAGGATCTGTAATGGCGCGCCTCGCCCCCGCCGAAAGTGGTTCGCTACAGAGGAGGTGGCGCAGGCTTGGATTGATGAGAACGATCGGGAGGGCGTCGGCTTCGAATACGAGGTGATCGGCGCGCCAGCGTGAACTTCATTGGCAAGCCATGTCGCAGAGCCACCGCGCGGCCGCCCGGCGGATAGGATCGAGAGAACAACCCCTCGCGCGTGGCCCAATTGTGCCGAAACATACAGCCAGCCAGGGCGCGCGCGAAAGCTGCGGCGTGGTCATCCGAGGTTCAGGAAGGAACGTCTAAGGTTGGTCAGCGGGGATGGGCTCCGCCGGAGTAGCATGGATGAAATACAAACTTACACTTGCCGCAATAACCGTTCTCGGTGGGGCGGCATTCTCAATTGCAACGGCATCGGCAATGCCCGTTGCTCCGTTGGGACAATCAAACATCGCGAACGTTGAGACGGTAGCTCTGGTTTGCGGCCGGCACGGATGCGTCCGAACCCGCCCGGTCTATCGTCCTGCCTATCGCCGCGGCGTAGTCGTCGTTCGTCGGCCTTATGCCCATCGGTACTATCGGCGCTACTGATCAGAGGTTTCGTTCACGTAAACTGGCGTACCCTACTTGTAAAAAGGCCGCCAACTGAGGCGGCCTTTGGTTCTTTGCTCAACCGTTTTAGTGAGGAGAGAGGACAGCGGCCACGTTAAACGCCAGTGGAACCAGAGCGCATGCGCCAGCTGAGAGCAGTCCCTATGTCACCGGCCTCCTTCGCGCATGCATTCCTGTGGGAGAAGTGGTAGCCAACTGCTGAGGTCCGACATTTTCTGGCGTTATTTGGACGTCATCCAACAACTTCGCGAGTTCGTTTCGGAGATTTATGTTCATAGCAATTGCTCCGAGGCAGTTTCGCTGAAGAAGCGCGAAAGACGCAAACTGCCGGCGATTGGAATAACACAGAAGAGCCGTGTACGGTTGCGATCCACTGCGAGCGAGGCTGGATAACGCGCGGAGCTTCTTAGGCGGCTCGCGGCATCTCGCCCCACGAGCTGCCCGTGGCCCGTTCAATGTCCTGCTCGTCTCTATAATCAGGCGAAGAGATTCACGCCACTGAACCGCCTGCACGCCAGGCCAGGTTGACGCTGCTTCGCAAAGCGTCGAGCTCTAGAACGGCTCGCCGGTTCTCGTGAATGCGCTGCAGCGGACCATCTGCTTGTTGCACTGCTTCCACTCTTCGCCATGCAACACATTCAAATCGGTATCAGATCACCTCTCTACACATGAATCCCGATGTGCCGGAACGCGCCTTACGAGTTTGCATTGTTTGTCAGTCTGGTGATTTGTAGTGAGGTCGATCATGCGTCCGCTTTCTGGAATGATCGTGATTGCAGCGGTCTCAATCTGGACGGGGCTTCACGCCGCCCCAGCCGTTGGGCAAACATTCAATGATAGATGGTCCATCGTGCCAGACGCTCACGCCGAGCCCGCTCCTGAAGGACTCGATAAGACAAAGAAGGAGGAGCCGCAAGCGCAACGCCCGAGCGGACAAGAGCCCCTGAAAGATCGTTCAGGCGCTCAATCTTTCAATCGAGTTATTTCCGGAAAAGCCTCCTACTATTCGTATTCCAAAGGCAAGACAGCGAGCGGTTCATCGTTTGATCGGAATCTACTAACCGCGGCGCATCGCCGTCTGCCGTTCGGCACGAGAGTCCGCGTCATTGATCTTGAGACGAACAAGTCGGTGGTGGTTCGTATCACCGACCGCGGACCATGGGTCCGTGGCCGCGTCCTCGACCTCTCGCTGGCGGCTGCGCGCAGCTTGGGGATTACGAATCGTGGCGTGGCTCAGGTTCGTGCTGAGGTGTTGTAGCGGACGACCATGCCCTGCGAAAACACGCGACCGCCGCCCACGCGCCCTTACGTCAATAGTCCGCCTTTTGGCCTGAAACGAATCTGCCGTGTCTCTAAAGAACCCTGACGCTATCGCGGCCCTCGTATCCGTCCTCAGGCTCGTCCACGGAGACGAAGTCGCGCGAACCATGCTCCTGGAGGGTATGAGCCTCGCCACGCTGACGGACACGATGTTCTCCGCGCCGATAGCACATCGCGATGCCGTTCGATACGTCGCGAGTGCCTTAGATGACTTCGCCATTACACCAGAACTTGGCTCCGTCTGGCAACTTCGTTACCTGTATGATGATCAACCCGGCTCATTTCGCGTCGTCGATATGGAGATAGCCACGCCGGCCGGTACGCTGTCCAGCAACGACCTTTGGCTTCGGCTGCCCGTCTAACTTGCAATGCGGACCGTGCTTCGACGATTAGCCGGAGCCCCCTGCCCTACGTGCCGGCCTTGTAGGTCTGGATCGTGCCGGCCGTTATCTCACAGCATGAGAGGGCGCGGCTGCAGCTCATCGATGCCTTTCCCGGCAGGGCTGCGTCTTTACATGCCATGGCCTGAGCCCGGTTGGCCGCGATGATCCAACTGCTCCCGCGCCCGTTCACGTAGGCGAAATTGCGAGATCGGTGACGCCCAGCGAGCTCTGAAATCTTGATCTAACTTGCATCCTGCGTGCAGGCTGGCAGCTCTCTTAAATCCGCGGGGGATCGACCTTCCGAGCACGAACGCGACGAAGAGCGACTGCAAGGAAGATTTTAGAAGCTACAATCGAAACCGGCGTGTGCAGAAAGTATTCGCAGTTGAGCGGCACGAGGCGTGCCAAAGGACACTATGCCCGTCGAAGTCGGAAGAGCCCAGCAGGACAAAGAAGTTCAAATCCTTGCAGGCGGATGTCCACAGTGGCATCACGTATCGCCATTTAGCCGAGTTACCGTAGTTCCTTACTGTAGCTTATTTCTAGAGCCGTCCACGGTTTGCGAAAAATGAACGTCTTCGCGAAAGCTTAGCGCCCAGAGTTCGGAGGAGTGGATATCCTCGGCGCGGCGAGAACCAGGGACCAGTAGCTCGCCCCCTTCCGCGAAAGCGCTCTGCGTTTTTTCCGCGCGGAGCTTGTCACTTCTACGGTTCGAGCCACGTTGACACATTAGATCGCGGGAGCCGCTAGGCTCAGTCGCGCTTGACCCGAAGTGAGGTGTGGGGCTCCCGGCTGACGGTTAGCCTCACAAGCCACCTGCGGAATCCTCCGCGAAAAGTGTGGAGAGATAGTCTGGAGCGGCCGGATTATGGGCGCGATGATGATGCGCAAGGAGCCCGCGAGCGCGCCCAGGAGGCCGTTCGAGAAGCCGACGGGCGGAGGCGGAAGCCTGGTCCGTCCGCATGGAATGCTACGGGGGCCCTGCGCAGCCCTGCCCGACGATCGATCAATGCTTAGTGGCGGACTCGCCTGGCTGGAGGTTGAGTGCGCCCGCTGCAAGACACGCGAGCCTGCCATTCGACGTCATACATCGGCATAAGCACACGCCGCTCTGGAGTTTAGGCGCTTTTTCCTGCCTCGATCAGCCTCGAACTTTCGGCGATCGGACTCATTTGCCGACGGCGCCTTCGCGCGCAGCGCTGGGCCCGAGCGCACAGGCTAAAACTGTGCTAAACAACGAAAGTCAGCACCATCGTCAAGGGTTCACATGGAGCACCAAATGGCTTCCACGCGGGACGACAGCGTCGCGGAACGGCAGATCGCGGAGGAGCTTTCGCACCTGACGCGCAAGGCGGAAGACGGTGCCTCGGTCCAGCCGACCATGGAGACGTCTCGCGCACCGGCAACGAACCATCAACCGACGAAACAGCCCCACGTGGCCTTCGTCTGCTCTCTGTTGGCTGTGTCCTTTGCTGCTTGTGGTGGTGGTCGTCCTCCGCACAACCGGCGATGAGGGCCCCTTCGGACCCTGCACCCCTGACGCGGGGCCCCCGAGATGCTGCGGCGCCGAAAGACGCGGCGCCGTCTGCAATCGCCCTGGTTTCCGACTTGACGCAGCAGCTGCAGTCGATGACGCGCGATCTCGCTGCCTTGAGGCAAGCAGTCGAACAGCTTAACGTGACGCAAGAGAAATTGGTCCACGACAATGAAAATGTGGCGCGCCAACTCAAGACAGGCCAGGAAGAACTCGCACGTAACAGCCGTGTCATCGACGATGTCAAAGGGATCCAGATCCAGATGGCCCGCGAAAGTCAAACGCTCACCGATCGCCTCAACGCAAACCAGGAGCAACTCGCCCGCGCCACGGCGAACGCCTCAGCACCAAAGGAGATGATGCCTGAAGGTACGAACGCAATCCCAGAAAAGCCACAGGTCATGCAGGAAGTACCATTGCCGCGTCCACGGCAGTCGGCCAATGTTGCCCAGGCGCCAAAGCCGGCGCCAATTGCCAGACCGCAAGCTATAAAACCGCAACCGTGTGGCCATGGTCGCGCTAAGCCGCGACCGACCTGCTCCTGCGGCCGAAACTAAAGCTATGGAGACGGGCGCCGTTGACTGCGGCTCCTATTCAGACTTTCGGATCTGGCCCGCTGTCGCCCCGCGGTCCCTTTCGCTACGTAATCGCCCTCCCGTAGACCTTGTAAACCCGCGAAATCATCAGGATGATCGGCGAGTCGTAGCATCGCTCGCGAGGCCTTCATGCGAAAATGCGAAGTCGCCGTGCTGGGTCTAGGACTCATGGGCGGAGCAGCGCTCAACTCATTGTTGGATGCCGGCGTCGATGCGCTCGGCTTCGACCCTGTCGGACCCGGTTCGGATCGAGGCTCGTCACATGGTTCATGTCGAATTTTCCGTCGCTTCAATTTCGAAAACCCCAACTACACCAGCCTGAGCGACGAGGCTCATGCCGGTTGGATCCGGCTGCAGGCCGAAAGCCGTCAAACGGTTCTGACGGAAACCCCTGTTTTGGAGGCAGGCCTCCCCGGCTCTGCGATGGTGGCGTCGTCACGCGCGGCCGCGATCGCGAAAGGGCGCCCTGATCCGATGTTGACCGCGACCGTAGCGAACAAGGAATTTCCGGCTTTCGCCCTGCCCGACGACTGGGACGTCGTAGTACAAGACGGTGGCGCGATACTGCGGACCGGTGTCGTCATGAGACTGATGCGCTCACGCGCCGGCAACCGTGTGATTCCGGAACGCGCGAGCTTCACGCCGCACCACGACGGCGTATCGATCCGCACGGTGACCGAAGAGTTCTTCGCCGAGCGCGCGATTCTGGCGCTGGGTCCATGGCTCGGTCGCGCACTCCCGACACTGGGCGCGCTGCTCAACGTGACCCGACAGGCGGTCGGCTGGTTCAAGCCGACCCGCCCTGACACTGTGGCGCTCGGTCGTTTCCCGATCTTCATTCTGGACCGAGGTCCGAACGACGTGGTCTACGGCTTTCCGGACTTCGAACAGCGCGGCGTCAAAGCGGCGCCTCACAACCACGGGCCCGTGGTCGGCCCCGACGACTGGGGTCCGCAGGCCACCGAGGCCGAACTCCGCCCGGTCGGCGATGCGTTGGCGGCCCTTGTCCCGGGCGCGGCCGGGCCAATCATCGATCGAGACGTCTGCCTCTACACCAACACCGTGCCCGCCGACCGCCTGCCCGATGCGGGCGAGGAATTCATCATCGATCGCTGGCCGGATTCCCGCCTAATCGTCTGCTCCGCGTGTTCAGGCCACGGTGCGAAGTTCGCGCCTGCCATCGGGCAAAGGCTTGCCCGACTGGCCACCGATCCGTCCTACGAAGCGGAGTCCTTCTTTCAGCTTTCCCGATATTCTCAATTCGCCTGAGCGGATATCGCGGCGTGGCCGGATCGGCTACGTTACCCTAGCGGTGTCACTGGCCGATATGTTCTGCGCCGGCGAGCTTCGGCGCGGGACCTCCGAATTCGCGCGCGAAGACTATTGAAGCGCGAATTGAGCCTTGAGCCGTGGTGTGAATCGGCGTGGCCCGAGGCTGATCGGCACGATAAGTCTCTGATTCACATCACATTGGAGGGGGCATGCTTCGATGCCGATTCACATCCCGGCCTTCCGCCGACCTGCACGCTCGTCGGCCGGACGTGCCGCGGTGGTCTCGCAGCGGCGAGCAAATCCTGTAGCTTGTAACCGTAGTTAGTCACGTCAACCGCGCCTCACCCCACCGAAAATTTTAGAATCCTCAACGCCTTGGTCATTCCCGTTTGGAGGAGCGGTGATCCTCGGGTAGGCGGGATACGTACTCGTCCACATTCCGGACCAGCGGAGCACTGATAAGGTTTTGCGTATTACCTTATCAGTTGGCCAGCTGACTCCGCTTCGTATGAAAGCTTATCAGTCGATCAACTGACCCCGTTTTGACTCGAAAGCTGATGAGTTCGCCATCTGGCTCTGTTTCGTACGTCTGCTTATCGGTTTTGTAGGAAGCAGAACCGTTTAGCATTTTTCGGGTATCGCTCGCTGGGGGAAAAATCAATAAAAAAACTGCTCGACTGCTGCAGCTCAGGTTCTCTCGGTAGGGGAGAGATGGCATTCTCCGACGGGCACGCGTTGAGGACGGACTACGGTACGCCGTAGCGCGCGAATTCCTCGGCGATGTCGCCCCGGACAGCTTTCGCGGCCGCGACATCGGCTTCTCCCGAAGCCGTCTCGCCGCGGCGGATCTTTGCCCGGCCGCGACCGTACAGCGCGGCGGCGAGCGTGGGGTCGATGCGTAGCGCGGCGTCGTAGTCGGCGATGGCCGCATCGGTCCGTCCAGCCTTGAGGTGGGCGAGCGCGCGGGAATCGTAGGTCGCAGCCGTATGCGCGCCCGACCCGATCGCCTTGTCGCAGGCTTCCACCGCGCCTTGCGGGTCGCCCGTGCTCGCCCGGATCCAGCAAAGGCCGCTCCAAGCCACTTCCATGTCGGCGTTCAGACGAGTCGCGGCGGTGTAGTCGCTTTCGGCGCGTACGAGATCGCCCTTCTTCAGCCAGGCCTGGGCGCGGTTGACGAAGGCGCCGGGGTATGCCGGCTGGAGGGCGATGGCTCGGTCGAAATCCTCCATCGCGGCGTCGTAGTCGCCTGTCCTCAGTCTCGCCGCGCCGCGGTTGTTGACGGGCTTGGCGAAGGTCGGATCGATGCCTATGGCCGCCTCGAAGTCGGCGACAGCGCGGTCGTAGTCGACCTTCGCTGCGTAGGCGATGCCGCGGTTGTTGTGGGCGATGGCCAAGGCCTGTGGCCCGCCACGGCCGGCTGCGATGAAGGCAGAGCAGGCCTCGATCCTCCGGTCGGGGGACGAAGCGGCGTTGCAGAGCTCGACGTTCCGGAATTGACCTTCCGGCTTCTGCGCCGACGCGGGGGCGGCCAGCAGCAGGATCATAACTGGCGCCGTCCCGAAGACCTTCAGCATCCCCGGCAGATGCCGAGAGCGCGGTCGGCCCTCCGCTGCCGGGGAGGCGCAACGGTCGGACCGGCCTTCCGCTTCATGACCGCATCCTTGCCCTCCTCGATCAGGGTGGCGAACTTGACCGTGCCGTCGTCCGAAATCTCGATGTGGGGCGTGGTGCCCCGGATCCCCAACGTCGCCACCGGCGTGTCCACCTTCATGCTCCCGGTCTTGGCGACGCTGCCGGCGACGAAGGTGAAGGTGCCTCTGGTCAGGCTGATCAGGGTTGAATTGTCCTTGCCGTCCGGATCGTAGACGAACTCGCTCATTTCCATGCTGGCGTTACTCGACAGGCTGAAGGAGCTGCCGTCGGCGAAATTGATACCGAGGCGCCCGTCGGCGCCCGTCCTGACGACGTCGCCCCGATAGACTGGATCGCCGACCTTCGCGCTGGCCCCGTTCTCGGACAGTCTCGCCTGCACAACCGCGGCATCGATATGCTCGATCACTGCCTTGCCAGCGACGGTCACGACCTTGCCGATTGGCTTGACGTCCTGCGCCCGAAGCGGCGCAGGCGGATACGCCACTGCAACGAGCAAAAGGCAGAGAAGTCCTGCGACCGTCCTTAGTCCGTGCATGCGTCGCTCCCGTCCGTGAAGTGCCCGCTTCGGCGGAATGATGCCAGAGCGCGCCCGGCGCACCATACCGCATGTTGCGACCGCCACTCTTTAGTCGCAACGGACGATGGTCCCGACCGCTCAGCGCCAACAAAAGAGCGCATTTGCGCGCACTCAGTCAACATTTCGTGAAGGGGTCTCGGGATGACAAAGCGTAGTCTGATGCGCAAAACCGGACACCTCGGCGGGTGGACTCACACGCGATCCATGGGTCCGGCCGCTTCGGCGGAAGCGGGCAGCATGCGAGGCGTTCAAGATGTCGCTCGCACGTGTCTTCACCGGTCTTTGGCCGGCGCAGAACCAACGCAGTCCGTCGTCCGTCCGCGGCGGGCGCGCTGTAGAGTCGGCGGTTGTCGCGAGACTCGGATGGGCCGGAGCGCTGTCTTTCGTCCCGTTGATCCTGACGGCGCTGAAAGAAGCGTGGGCCGCCGATCCCGATCTCGCGTTGTTCGACGATGCCTCCATCACCTACAAGGGCTTCGAGCATGGCACCTTCGAACTCATCACGAAGGAGGCGGTGCCGCGCCACATCATCGTGGACGATCCCGGGCAGACGGTCATCCTCAGCAAGACCGGATCGTCCGTCAGCTTCGCGCAGGTCGCCAACAACGCTTCGCGGATGGAGGACCTGCAGAGCCGGCAGCAGGACGTGCTCGACAACTACTCGAAGGACCATGGGCCGTCCGGATCCGGCACGCCTCCGGGCGAAGCGGTCGATCAGACGCTGCAGCCGATCGATTTCCACGCGCCGGACGGGCCCAATCCACAACATGCCCTTCCCGGGCTGGTGGTGCCGGCCAGCTTCGTGCCGGATGGGCCGTTGATCCATTCGCCACCGACACTGACGCTCGGGTCGGGCCCCGTCGAGATCGACACAGTCGCGTTCGATGAGTTCTCGGCGAGCAGCGGCAGCTTCTCGGCCACGAGCTTCGGCTCCGGCACGACCCCGACCTTCGGCATCGCGGGCGGCGCGATCGGCGCTTTCACCGTCGCGGGCGCAAGCTACGACGTCGAGAAGGCCGGCTCCTTCGGAATCCTGTACTTGAACAGCGGGACCGGCGCCTACGCCTACGTACCGAACAACGACGCTATCAACGCGTTGAAGGCGCCGAACGCCGACAGCTTCACGATCACGGCGTCCGACGACTTTGCCTCGGCAAGCCAAACCTTCACGATCGACATCGCCGGCACCGACGACGCGGCAGCGATAAGCGGCGAGACCGGCGGATCCGTCGCCACGATCGCCATGACTGCCGCCGCAATCGCGGCGGCGGCCATGGCGCACCACGTCCCAACCGCGACCGGCAAACTCGCCGACACCGATGTCGACGATCCGGCCAACACGTTTACGGCGGTGAGTTCTCCGCATGCCAGCGACAAAGGCTATGGCAGCTTTACGATGACGTCCGACGGGCACTGGACCTATGCGCTGGATTCCGCCAGCGCCGCGGTGCTGGCGCTAACGGCGGGCCAGACCCTGACAGACACCTTCACCGTGACCACCATCGGCGGCACGCCGCAGGTCGTCACGATGACCATCCAAGGCGCCGACGATCCGGCCGTCATCTCCGGGGACACGCATGGTCGCGTGGTCGAAGCAGGCGGAGCCGACAATTCCGCGCAGGGCGTCCCAACCGCGTGCGGCCTTTTGACCGCCACCGACGTCGACGGCCCGTCGAACGCGTTCGATCCCGTCAAATGTCCGGAGCCGAGCGACCACGGTTACGGCAGCTTCACCATGACCGCGGATGGGCACTGGACCTTCGCGCTCGACAACGGCAACTGCGCGGTGCAGGCGCTGAACGCAGGTCAATCGCTGACTGACGATTTCACCGTGAGGGCCGCGGACGGTACGGCACAGACGGTGACGGTCACCATCGAGGGCGCCAACGACGCCGCGGTCGTCTGCGGCGATATTTGCGGACGCGTGACCGAGCCAAGCAATTCCTGCGAACCCCCGCCAAGCGCCAGCGGCACCTTGTCCGAGCGGGACGTCGACAATCCCGACGACACCTTCACGGCCACGACATGTCCGCAGGCGAGCGACCACGGCTACGGCAGTTTCACGATGACGACCTGCGGCACGTGGACATATGTCCTCAACCCCGACAATCCCGCGGTCCAGGCCTTGAGGTCTTGTGACGCGCTGACCGACACCTTCACCGTGACCACGATCGACGGCACGCCGCAGATCGTGACCGTGGTCATTCAGGGCGCCGACGACCAAGGCTTTGACAACCGGGCCGAGCCCGCGTTCCATTTCGAGGCGGGTGCGGAACAGCAGCATGCCAGCTCGACGCCCCCGGCGGTCACTTCCTCGGTACCCGTCGCCGCGCTCAATCCGGAGTACGATTCCGCCGCGGCCGCATGGCCCCATCCGGCCGATGAGGCGCCGGAGGGTTGGCGTTTCGACGGGGAGGCTGCTGGCAAGGGCGGACAGCTACCCTTCCAACACGATCTGATCCTCTGAGAGCCGCCGACGCCTTCGTCGCGTCCGGCTGATTGGCGTTTTCCGGGGCGCTCCCATGGCTGCGCCGATCACATTCATGGACCCGCACCGCCATCAGCTGCACGGCCATCAAGAAGCTGCACGGCCATCAAGAGCCATGAAGGGGCGCTACTTCATTTCCGCTCCGAGGCACGATAATAATGAGTCATTGTAACCTCCAAAATCATACTCGGAAAGGCGACAGGAGCAGCACTTTCAGGATTCGCGATGTCCGCTTCGGGTCAATCGCGTCGGTCGGCCGTTCGGTTGACCACTTCTCGTCGGCCCGACAGCAGACATTCGCATCAGGCCGCCGCTCCGAAAAAAGATCCAGCCGACCACGGCTCGATCGCGGATAGCTGTCCGCTTTGGGTCGCCAGAAGGAAAGCGTCCCGACTAAAGCGTTACGACACCCCGAACCAACTTCGCTTTAAACCTTTGATTACCGACGGTGAGAATTGGCAGATTGCAGAGTAAAAGCCCCAAAAGGTTTACGTCACTTTGCCGCCTCGAGGCCCCTTGATATTTTCGAGCTACTTGGAACTTATCCTTTCGGAGGTTGTTTACTGCTGTTGTCTAAGTGGGGGAAACAATGAAAGCGTCGGTAGTCTCGACGGATTCGAGCGATAGCTCGACTGCAGGCGAATTTCTGGCCACCGAAATACGAAGATCCCTAAGCACACCGCCTGCTGCCTTGGTGTTATTTGCAGCTCCTCAGCATGACCACGGAGCGATACTTTCTGCCATAAAAAAGGAGCTGCCCGATACCATCATTGTTGGAGCTTCATCTGCCGGCGAGTTTACGAATGTGAGCAGTGGTCAAGGCTTGGCGTGTGCACTGGGGTTGGTGGGCGACGATGTGGTCTTCTCACATAGTGTTGGACGTAACCTCGCGATGGATGCCACTGCGGCAGCCCAGGAGATAGTTTCGAGGTTTACACCAACACCGCCCGGACGATTTCCGTTTCGGGCTGCTCTCGTTCTAGCTGATGCTCTAGCTGGGCATGCTGATATTTTAGTAGATCAGTTGACGTTAGCTACAGCCGGTCAGTATCAGTTTTTTGGTGGAGGAGCGGGGGACAACGCTCAATTTCAAAAGACCACTGTATTTTGTGGAGAAGAAGTTTTGTCCGACGCCGCGGTGGCATTGGAGATTCTCTCCTCGAAGCCGATCGGCGTGGGTGTTAGTCACGGCTGGAAACCTGCGTCCCGAGCCTATCGCGTCACGGCGAGCGACGGCATGAAAGTGATAAGCCTTGATGGGTTTCCAGCGATCGAAGCATTCGTAGAACACGCGGAAGAGACTCATCAGAACTTGGATCGGAAAGAACCGTTACCATTCTTCCTGCACAATATTATTGGGGTTGATAGCGGAGCTGAACATCGCTTGCGTGTTCCTCTGGCTGTGGATGAGGAAGGCGCAGTTGTGTGCGCCGCTGAGGTCCCCGTTGGTTCAGTTGTAAGAATTATGAAGACTAGCACGGCATCCGCAGTTTCTGCCGCGAAGCAGGCTGCAAATGCTGCTTTGGATGCATTAGGCGGCCCCCCAGCGGCGGCCCTTTTCTTTGATTGCGTCGCTACTCGCCTCCGTATGGGAGACGAGTTCGGGTTGGAACTCTCAAGCCTGCAAGAACGATTTTCGGAAGTGCCGTTGACGGGGTGTAACACCCACGGTCAAATCGCCCGAGCGGAGGGGCAGTTCAGTGGCTTTCACAACTGCACTGCAGTCGTTTGCGTATTTCCCGAGTAGGTCACTTGAAGGATGACGGGGCTCATCTTTTAAGTGGTTTTGCCAACGCCAACGGGAGGCGAGAAGCTGCCGCGCGATTAGCCAAGTTTATGGGAGGCGATGCTTTCCTCATTTTCTTGAAGGATGAAGAAACGGGGAGTTTTACGCCAGCTCAGGGATTTGACCAGCGCCTGCCTGGCGGCCCGTCTTGGCGAGCGTTTTTGAAGCAAGCATCAAGCTGCTGTGAGTTCTTCGGAGAGGTAGCATTTCCCGACGCTAACACGCTCGTTCCCGCGGTCGCTCGTTCGACCCCTGCGGCAATCCTGGTATTTGTCGGCAGGAACTTGTCTATCCCTTGGAATGATATCGAATCGAGCCTTCCGCTTTTAATTGAACTACTAAAGACTGAAGCGCGGGTTCATATGGCCCTAGCGCGCGCAAGTTCTGCCACGGAGGCGGCTACTCACGCAACGCATCTTGCGAGAGCACTCGATGGTGCGCGTAAAGATGTGTCCGCTACGTCCTTAAAGCTACAGCAACTCAATGCGACGCTGGAACAGCGTGTAGCGGAAGAAATCGCGCGTCGAACGGAGGCCGAAGCAGCGCTGCGCCAAGCTCAAAAGCTTGAGGCCATCGGTCAGCTTACCGGCGGTGTTGCACACGACTTTAACAACCTGCTTACGGTGATCATGGGTGGTCTTGATACGATCGGACGGCAGATCGCAAGCATGTCCGATGCGCCACAGTTTGGGCGCATCATGCGAGCGCAGGCGATGGCGCATCATGCATCCCAGCGCGCGGCCACACTCACCGCCCGCTTGCTAGCTTTTTCACGTCGCCAACCGCTGGATCCAAAGTCCATTGATGTAGATCGCTTGCTCGGGGGAATGAGCGAACTGCTCAAGAGCACTTTAGGAGAGCAAATCAGGATCGAGATAGTTGGCAATGCCGGTTTGTGGAGCGCCTTTGCTGACGCATCGGAACTAGAACATGGCATCCTCAATCTGGCGGTTAACGCGCGGGATGCAATGCCCGGCGGCGGACGACTTACAATCGAGACCGGCAACACCTGGCTGGATGATGAGTATGTTGCCGCGCTCCCAGAACCCGTGCCTCCCGGCCAATACGTTTTGGTTGCTGTCACCGACACTGGAACCGGAATGGATAAGGCAACCCTGGATCGCGTGTTCGAGCCGTTCTTCACGACTAAGGAGGTCGGCAAAGGAACTGGGCTGGGGCTAAGTCAAGTTTACGGGTTCGTGCGACAGACGGGTGGCCACATTAGGATTTATAGCGAACCGGGGCATGGCACGACGGTCAAACTCTATCTTCCTCGGTCCAAGACTGAACCCGACAAGCAGGAAGATCGCAGTATTCCGACAGCAACAATGTTACGGGGGAATGAGGCCATCCTCGTTGTGGAAGATCATGACGATTTGCGCGCGTATTCATCCGGTGTGCTCCGCGATCTCGGATATCAAGTTTTCGAAGCAGCCGACGCGGCATCAGCGATTGCTTTCCTTGAATCATCTCGCACCATCGATCTTCTCTTCACCGACGTCGTGCTCCCGGATGGCCTTCACGGACGTAACATCGCAGATCGGGCTAGAAGGTTGCATCCAATGATCAAGGTGCTGTTCACGACGGGCTACACACGGAATGCGATAGTCCACAACGGTCGACTTGATGCGGGGGTCAACTTGTTGAGCAAGCCATTTACCTTTCGCGGTCTGGCGGAGAAAGTACGAAGAATTCTTGACGAACAAACATGACTGAAATCGGATCGAGGCTATTCATTTGCCGGCCTTCGGATGGGTGCCGTCCTTCTCCTCCCGAAGTTGATCGTTTTCCAGATGCCGGAATGCTCAAATCCTCTGCGGAATCGCGAGACATAAATATTCGCCATCATTCGTCCAATAATTTCGGGGTTGCATGCGCAACGACTTACGCGAGACGTATCTGTTTGAAGCCAGGCCAGTTCTGAAATGGCGCTTGCATTTTCAGTGCGAGTCTAATCCGCTGAACCGCAGCCTCCCCTTCACGGTTTCATCGGAAGCAGCCGTTATCGGCCGGCCGGGCAAGCCTTCCGGAATGGATAGGACACTGCCATCTGATTCCCCGCGCTGCCCATCAACGTCCTTCGCCACTGCGATCTCAAGTCGGTCGCAGAAAGTTGCGCGGGTGCGTCGGCTCTTCTTGACTTCGCAACCGTAGCCTACTCAACTGAGAGCAGTGATGTTGCGAGGTGCGTCATGGAGCAGGAATTCTACCAGGGTCTCGCGCAGCGGGTCCGCGCCATCGCCCCGAAGGCCGATCCGTTCACCCGCCGTCGGTTGCTGGATCTCGCCAAGCGATACGATGCGAAGGGCAAGCCGGCGTCCCGGTCCGGAGCAAGCGAGCGGCCGCTCCCGGGGCCGCGCACAACGCCACCGCCATCGATCTTCTCCGGACCGGGCGAGGCCTGAGGCACCGGCGCCAGCAGCCACCTCAAAGGCCGTTTGTGATGAGATCACTCTCACCCGCTCCACGAACTCGGCCGGGAATCAAGAGTGCCAGCAGTGCCCCTCGAAGAAATCGAAAATGAGAATTGAGAATATGCTGAAAGCAGCACTCTCCAGGAACGCCGGGGGAGAGGGTGCGATGCCGGAGGCACAGAGCGGAATCAGCCGGCGGATTCGCATTTGAAGCAGCGCCACGTCGAGGGCGCGTTGCAATTGCAACTTTCGGCTTCTTGCAACCCGGACAGGCGGGAATGGAGCGCGGCATCGGGTTCGAGACGCAGGAGCCGTGCAGAGAATTTAGCTGAAGGGATTCGACGCGCTGGCTAACTCAGGAGAACTTCGAATATGATCCTGCGGAGGCTTCCGTGGCAAGCCTTTCGGCCTGTTCGGCGAGTACGGGCCCGCTGATTGCGTATCCGGGATCAGTCTAAGCCCCACTGCGAGGACAAGGGCGCACCGGGCCGGACGGACACGCTGAAGATAAAGTTCAAGGACTTCGGGATCATCACCCGCAGCGGTCTGTCTCCGTGGTGGTCTCGAGCAGAGACGACCTCGAGCGCTGTCCATCGCACTGCTTCAAAACGCGATGCCGCTTCCCAGGCTGGTCCGGCTGTTGGACGTCTCACTCTCCTCGCTGCAAGGGGAGGGCTTGGCAGAGCCGCAGTTTGGCCTGCCGATCTGATAGTCGATGGAAGCCACTAACTTCCCTAGGCAGCCGCGCGGGTTCGATGCAGCGGGAGGGCCATCAGGTGTCCTGAGATCGACCTTCGCGCCGAGACTGCTCATGTCACATTCGACGTGAATAAAGGTGATGCAATCGCGGCTGCTCTAAGCTAATTTCAGTGCTACGGCGCCACGCAAGAGTGCCACACAAAAACAGATCGCCGGACCGAAAACATCAATAAAATCAATGAAAAGCAGGATTGTGATCATAGTTCAATCCTGTCTGGCAGCACCAGCTAATTCAAACACTTACCTCCATCGTGCTCTCCGCAAAATTCGCGCCGGAAGCACCCCGGAAGCACGGTGAGCGGATCTTCGCCGCTCACCGATGCCTCGTGCAGCAATCAGTGGAGCTGCAGGAGCTTCTACGACTGTTGCTCGGCACAGAAAGGCAGTCGCCCTTCTTGCGCCAACGTCGGTCCGGCAAATAGGCCGACGGCAGGAAAAGTTCTGGTCATCGCAATATTCCGTCGGACCTGGTTGAGCTGATTCCCGCTTCGATTGTATCGCATTCTCCTGAGAGATGGCGCCACAACCTTGGCCGGCTATCCCCTGAAAGAGCAAAATAGGATCGACGGGCGGAGTCGATACTTGGCATCTCGCGGCCCCGAGTCCGGAGTTCGAAATACCCCTACCCCTGACCCATCCGGCGATTTCGCTGAGGGGCGCCTGAAGCTCTATTCACGATGTTCGGCGCCGAGGACCGTATTGGTTGCAGGGTCGAATGGACAGCCTTGCGCGAACGTGCCGCCGCCGACCGCGCCGATCCGAATGATATTGCCGGCACGGTCAAAAGGCATCGGTAGACCATCGAGCAGATCGCAAGCGATCAGTACGACGACGGGCAACGAAATCCCGGTCGTTCGGACCGAGCAGCTCGTGCCGGCCGGCGGACGGCCCAACGACCGGACCGCGGCTCAAGCGCGACACCCTGACGCAGTGAGCCTGACGAATCAGTCAGCTATTTTACCTGTGGTAGTCTTTTACTTTTACTACTCGCGATCTTTTGCTCTGACGCCGTCCTGATAGTGCCTTTTTTGTGCTGGGGAGGACATTTATGCGAGGCTCTCGCGCAATCCTTTACGTCGAACAACTTAGCGAACTCACTTCTCAGCTCTCAGAATTGGAAGATCTTCGAGGTCTGGTCGACGAAGCAGAGCGTCACGCCCGCGGTGTGCCCCCATTTCGCTTCACACGCCCTACTTCGCGCCGCCTTCGAAGTCGCAAACCGAGCGCCCTCTCTGTCCCATTCCGCCGCCTCACGCCACCAAGCTGGAACGCAGGAGCTCTCAGCCCTCCTGACAACGACAACCAAATCGATCGGACCTTGCTTGAGCCATTCCCCGATGGATGATGGGCTTCCCCCTGAGCCGCTCCAAGCGCGACCTTGACGAACAGATCGATCCATGGTGACAGCCGCGCAAGAGGCGTCAAAGGTCCTTGCCGATCGCATCTTGGAATAATGCCCTTTCCACCCTGATTTGCCGGTCCATAAGATGGCTCGTGAGCATTGTGGCGGCGTTCTTGATCTGCCTCTTTATCTATGCCGGGTCCGTCTTCGTTGCGGCCTTGAGCCTAGTTTCGGCCGTGCGAAGCGGAGATGCCGCTGAGGTGATGGCCGTACGAATTTGCCGCGCATCCGGCATTCGATCGTCGACCAGCCACAATTTTTGGTCCGCGCTGCGCACGGGGAACGACCCCGGTCGTCCCGGGGCTGGCGCCGGACGCGCCGGGGCCGCCCGACGTGCCACCGAAGCAGCGCGCCGTTGCCATCTTGCTTCCGGCAATAACTAGCTGGTGTATCATTTGATAGAACGGGCGCTAAATCCCGCTTCCCTCTTTCGAATGAATCCTCGGAGATGCCAGAACGGCACCAATCCCTCCCGACGCAAAAATGAGATATCCTGCCCCGACTCAGGGAGCCTCCCATGGCTAAAAAATCAATAGTCGAACGAATTTCAGACACTGTAAAAGAGATCGTGGACACCGCCTCGACTGCAGCCGCGGATGCTATGAAGCCCGATCCAGAAGCGGTTGCCGGAGTGACCAACGAGCAAGTCTACATTCCTGAAGCGACCGATGCTGCCGCTGTTCCGCCGCCGATCATCACTCGGAAGAAGAAGCGCGTTCCTGCCCCTATGAGAGCTAACAGACGGGTCGCAGCTGCTCGTACAAAGAAGACCGTATCCGCGGCGAAGAAGTCTGCCAAGAAGCCGGCTAAAACGCCACCCAAGGAGGCTGCAAAGAAAGCCGCACCACAGAAGGCGACCAAGAATTCTGCGTCTAAGAAGACCGCGAAGAAGAGCAAGAGTAAATCGAAGCGCTAGCGCTCCTTCGCGGAGCAGTTCGTTGCGACCACCAGAAACGACTCATGCTTTACTTCTGCGGCGCTCGGGTCTTCCTCCCCGTGTTCGTCCTTCACAGCCCGGCCGTCCTGACAGTCGGGGTAGAACCTTGTGATCCCCCAATGCGATGCCTTTACAACGGCTGAAGCTTTCTAGCCGGTTACTTTCACGTCTCGAACTGGGACGGGCGAAACCACATTTCTTTCAGACTCCTCTCCTAAGCATTACGCAGGAGGCCGATGATGAAGCCATCAGAGATTTACAAAGAGAACGCAGACAACTGCGCAACGCTCGCTGAAGGGGAACCATCTAAGAATAGTCCGGCTTACAAGCGGTACCGGCGCATGGAAGAGGCGTGGCGAGCTTTAGCCGAGGAGCAGGAATGGCTAGATGGGGAAGTGCCCCCCGTCGGGTCAAACCGAGCCGACACAACGAAAAAGCGGCCCGGTTAGGGCGGCTACGTCGGAGCATTCAATAGGTTGCGAGGTACTTCCGCTTTGATGGTGGCATGTCCCCTCCTGCTAGACGCCACACGCCAACGGCCGAGCGCTCAAGATCACCTTCGGCGAGATGCGCGAGATGGGCCTACGCGGTGTCCTGGTCTGCTGCCACTCCGGCCACAACGTTGCACTCAGCGCCGCTCGCTGGTCGGACGATGTTCGCCTGTCTGATATCGAGGCGCGTTGTGTATGCGCCGGATGCGGCAACCGAGGGGCTCAGGTCAGACCGGATTTTAGCACCGGCAAGCCGCCGCAGTTTGCGAGATCGAGCGCTCGTTGGAGGAACGAACGCGCAGAGGAAAAATTGCAGGTTTTGTTAGCTCTCTTCTTCGAGCTGGCGGAGCGGCCCCGGCATCAACCCTCAAGCCCCCAAGCCGGGGTCGTCTCTCAGTGCGCCAGCTTCCGCTGCCAACATATCCCGGATAGCTTCCGACCGCCACCCTTTCATCTGCCAAATTGACATAGGCGACCGCTAAATCAAACTGGGCGCCAAGACGGTCCTGGAAAAAGCGGCCCCAGGCAGATGATTCCTGAGGCCGGAAGTTCTACGCGTCCGCTCCGAGACATCGCCCGGAGCTGGAGGCGAACGCACCCAGATTGCCGAATGTTCCCGATCCCCATGGACCTGAGAGCCGGGGCACTGATGCACGTTAAGCCTTCTGCCGATTGTGAAACTGATCATATTGCGAGCCAGAGATGCTGCGGTACGATCATCGCACCGGGGCTGGCTGCATATTTCACCTAGTCGTTTTTGACCCGGAATTTTTGACCGCGCGGGCCGCAGCAGCAGTCCCCCTGCTGCGGCCTTCGTGATCACGGCTCTTAGTACCAATGACTTCGCGTCCTGTGCCATTGGAGAAGGTATTATGCCCAAAGAGAAAAATTGCCTGATTGTTCGTGCTGCGGGAAGACAACTGGACCTGTTACGCGACGAAGCCTCCCGCATCGCAAAAGGCAGTAACGTCGATTGGTGGATCGATCAGGCAGAGGTCGGCACTCGCTTTTGCTTCGAGGATACAAAAGCAAAAGAGTCATTCGCTCTCGCTTGTGACAACTTCGGTATTCCCTGCCAAGACGGCTAGTCCGCAGTTGAGCTGTAAGCCAGCGGCAGGGCCGCACAACCATCATAGCAGTCCAGCCCTATCCGGCTCCCGTGCCTGGAGGTCCGCACCTGATCCGAAGCACGTGAACCGAGCCCGTCAGCGCCGGCGCCGACAGCGGGCCATGAAGCAACGCACTGGCCGAGATAAGGGCCAAGCTGTTCCCGTCTGAACTCGTTGTCACCCGCTCTGAGGCCATCGCACTGAGATCAGATTGCGCTGTGTAGAGCCCGCCTGAATGGGGCGCGAGATCAGAACCAGGTGCGGTTATTTTGGAAGCATGCCTGTTTGGTGCGGTCCCAGATGAAATCCCCGCCGCCGCAGGGTGGACGGGGGCGAGCGGTCGCCGGGCATTCGTTCCGAACCTTGGCTCCCGTGCCCCAGCCGTCGACGACACATGCGCCACCGGTTGTCCTATGACAGCCCTCGCCACAGCCACCCGCTGCGTGCGCCCCACTAGCAGCAGCCAGAACCGTGGTCGCGAGGAGCATTCCTTGTAAGATTTTTATCACGCCAGACTCCTTCGAAGCGAATGACCCGAGCGAGAAGGAACAGATCATAACTCCTGCCGTGCCTCTTAGCTACGATCAGCGCGGCGCGAAGTCCCCGGCTCCCCACGAACCGCTCGATGGATGCGCTCCCCGTTCGAAGCTGTTGATCCAGCATTTTTACAAACTACAACCAGGTCAGCACAGCTGCATTTTTCGAATCATCCACCTGTCTCCGGACTGGAGGGACGTTCTGTTCCCGAGGCGCGTGTGAGCCACTTTGCCTCGGTCCTGCTCTTGCTGGCCAACTTGATGCTAACGCTATGTTTCGGCTTGGCAGCGTGGCGCGTTTCCGACGAGGGGACGCTGGTAAACCCGTAGCATTGGCCTAGGCTGGATGCAAACCTCGGCCAACTGACATATCCGCGTACCCCTCGCATTTTGATCTCGCGGGCTGCTGAGCGCAGGCGACCACCTGCCCCGCTATGCGCCGCGACGCTGCTACGCTCTCAACGGCAAGGCGGTCCTGAAGCATATGACGTCTAGAGTGGGTCACGAGCGGCCTTTGGTGTCCCAGGCTGCTTACTTCCGCTTGAGCTCCGGGGACCATCATCAGCGCCGGTCAGAATGTCCGAGATGGGCCCAACAGCAGACTCGTGCAGCGCAGAAGATCGTTATTCAATCACCTCGGCCGAGCAGCGTCGCAGGGAGATCGATGCCGAGCGCCTTGACCTTCGAGAACATCGGAATGCTCCCGGTCCTCAACCCGGAGGTCTGCAATCGGTGGTCATTAGCGGACAATCAACTCGTCAGCCCTCGCGACCAAATGCTGAGGAACAGATAGGCCCATATCTTTGGCAGCTTTGAGGTTGATCGCAAGATGGAATTCGCTCGGCCCTTCGACGGGCAAATCACTTGGCTTTGCCCCGTTGAGGATCTTCTCGACGAAATATGCGCCCCGACGCCATATTCCATCAATTGTAGGACCAAAGGCAAGCAGTCCGCCGCTCTGCACCCATTCTCGATATTCATGGGCGTTCGGAATTTTGTTTTCTATTCCGAAGTCGACAATCCTCTTCCGATCAAAGACGAACATCGGATCGGTGACGGTAGTCATCGCATCAATCATCGGATCCTGCCTTTTGCGCAGGATTGAAGCAAACGCGACCTCAAATTCCGGCGGTGAACGAACTTCAAACGTTCCACGATCACGTCGACATTCTGCCGGACCAGATCGGCAGCCATCCCAGGCAGAAGTTCCGAATGTCCTTTTGCCTCCCGCCATTCGATGGTGAGATTGTTGCCCTCCGAATAGCCGCGATCACTTAATTCGCGAACGAAGCCGTTTACCCAAGGATAGCTGCTCAAATTAGCCGTCAGATATCCAATGCGGTAAATCTTTTTAGATTGCGCGCTTGAGCCGCCAGCGGCCACACCGCAGCGCCGCCGAGTGCCGTTATGAACTCGCGCCGCTTCATGTCTGATGCCTCGGCAAAGGTAGAGACAACCTATCACTCGCCCCAAACTAACACATTGGGACTGGCCGGCCATGACTTCTGCCACAGAATCTCGAGTACGCCTGCCAGCCGCGCGATGTGCGGTGCGGGTTCAAAAGCGAAAACCTCAACGCGAGCATATTCAGTCCGCTAAGCCCCATGGAACGGACCTCAATGAGACGTGGATGGGCCACTTGCAGACATCGCGCGAGCGGTGTGCATTTCGAGGCAACCGTATTTCGCTTTCGGACGCGTGCAGCAAGATCAAACGCCCACCCTCAAAGAGGATGGGCGCGTGGTGACTTACGACATGATGACGTCCTACTTCTTCTCGGCGCTGGCTTCCTTAGCTGGAGGCGGCTTCATGCCGACGGTCAACTGGCGGATTTTTAAAGCGCCGCCTTCACGTATGTCGATGGCGCCCCAGAACACTGTAACCTTGGTGGCGTCGCCGCTCTTAGGGTCCTTACCGAAGATGTCGGTCTCGCCGTTGGCAACGACCAGATCGTTGTTGATGACCGACATGTTGCCGACTCTGATCTCTATATGATCGGTGCCGTTCTTGAAGTTGTTTTCGTATACGGTCTTGAGATCGGAAAACACACCGCCCGGGTTGATCTGGACCCCGTCCTTTGTATAGAGCGCAGCGACACAGGCCGCGTCTTTCTTGGCGACGCAGTCGGTGTAGGCGACGGCTAATTTTTCGGCCTCCTGCTTGACCTCATCGGCCAGTGCCGGTGCAGAGATGAAGGCGGAAGAACACAATGCCAAGAGCAATGAACGTCGCTTCATAGCAACTTCCCCTCTGGTTGTGATGCACAATTGCATCGCGACGTCCTCCTGACGTAGGACGTCGCGTTGCATTTGTTCCGGGGGGCATTCTTTCGTTAGGCTGTAATACTACGAGTATATGCCACTTTGCACGGCTTGGCGCGCGCCAACTTTGATCATCGACGACGGAGGCGGCATTCCTTCGAGAATGCGGCGAATGCGGTCGGGAAAGACAGGCAAGTTGACGCATGTGACAGATGAAAGTGTCTTGCTCGACGCGCGCGATGGCCTTGTTATCCAGATTGTTTACCAAAGCGGCCGGCAAACGGCCCAAGCAATTGCTGGATCGCTATCAAGCGGCCAGAGGCACGCACATCCCGATCCAGCTACTTGTGCGCGACCGCACCGCTCGATAGGCCCACTAGTGAGAGGGAGTCTCGGAACTCGGCCTGCGGGACGCATAATGCGTTGCACTATCACTGATCTTGTCGGGGACCCATTCCTCCGCGGTTGAGTCCCAATGATGAGTGTCGTCGAAGTGTTTCCAGAGTGGCCGCTTTGGCTTGCTTTCACCCTTCTGTCGGTTTGCATTCAGTGTGCGGAGTTGGACGACGAGCACCCCAGCCATCATCACCCATTCGCGAGCGCTATATCGGGAGTTCCATTTGATTGCGGCGAGCATTGGATGCCTCCTTTAAAGTAAGAAGCCTCTGCCACATTAGGGTGGGCCAAGAATGCAGGGATATAAACTACCTCACAGTTTGCCAACATCTTCGACATAGCCGCGGGCGATCTCACTGCGCGGCGACTGTAACCTACGTTCGTTCGGTACTCGGGCGTCATTTGCCGGGCCATCAAAACGCCCGCGACGATGTGTAGGATTGTTTTTTGGTCGCAAAGGCACGTCTCTCTTAGAGAGTGGATTTTATCGATCGTAGGTGCGCTCTCCATGGAGGTCAGCGCATGCTCCGTCCAAGGACGACTTCGGGTCAAAATGCGAAGAACTCAACCGGAGCAAATCTGGTCCGCCTTGCCGTACAGAGCGGACCTCAACGAAGCGCTCAGCGAGTTCGCTGACGCGCCATTACCGGAAGTCACGAAATGGACTACAGCTACTCCTACTACCGTCAGCGATTAATATCTAACGCGAACTGGTTCACACCTGTACGAGAGGGTCAAACGTAATCGCACGATACCAAGTCCTCGCGCTCCTAGCGTATGTGCGCTAGTTCGATGCGAAGGTCCAAGAAAGCGTCGAATATCCACCTCAACCGCGCTTTCCAATGATCCCAAAAACGATTAATCTCTTCCTCTTCACGCAATTCGGAAACTCGATCGGAGAATAAGCCACACGATAAAATAGATGGGAGGAACCAATGGTGAAGAGAGCGATTACGCTCGGCGGCGGCGGACCGGCAGCAGGGCTACACATCGGGGTTCTGAAAGCACTTGCTGAGGACGGCAAGACGTTCGACGATAAGTCTGATGTGTGGGCGTTGTCCTGCATCGGCGCCTGGGTTGGCATCGTCTACAATCAATTCGATGAAGAAAAAATCAAAAAAGAAAACAAAAGCAGAGCCGAGCTGACCTATGAATTCTTCAGGGACGGCGTGTTTCGGGACGATGAAGGCTATGAGCGTTTCCCCATAAACACCGTATTCGGGACGGATTGGAACGCCAACATCAAGGCCTTCCAGGACTTCGTCACCGATCCCAAAAGTTACAGTGATTTCCGATGGCAACCGTACAAAATGATGGAACAGATCCAGGGCAACATGTCCGCTTGGTTCAATCGTCTGCCTCGTGGTGAACAACCCTTCAAGGAATGGCGCGAAGGAGACATCAACAACTGGATACTCAATAAGGTGCTCGCACCTAATCCACTTGTCCGATACCTCACCTCCCTGGTGTACTTGTCCAAGGTCAACGGCCTATCCAGGATCAACTATCCGGATAGCGAGTTTATGAAGAGCATAAACTTCGACGAGCTGAAAAAGGACGGTATGCCACACATCTATCACAACGCCTGGAATCTCGACGAACAGAAGCTGGCGTTGTTTTCCAATCGTCGGATGAAGGAGGACGAGAAAAAGCAGTACAGGGGAGCTATCGACTCACGCAGCCTGTGTGCGTGTTCGTCTCTTCCCTTCGTCGAAGGGACGGTTGAGATCGACCAAGTTACATATTGCGAAGGGGCGTTAGTCGATACTGTGAACTTCGATAGCTTGCTCGAGGAGCACCCTGATTTGGATGAAATCTGGGTGAGCCGGATCGTCGATGCGAAGCAAATCCGCGTTCCGAAAAATCTTCACGATGCACTAGCAAATCTCTGCCAACTGTTTGCGGCAACGGTCGGTGAGGATGACGTCAAGCTTTTCAAATATCACGTCAAAGAGGCGCACACACTCGACAGAGCAGCCGAAGCCGGAATACTCGAGAAAGCGGTCGAGTGCGGGATGCTCGACAAACCAGCCGTGGACAGGAGGAACGGGAAAACGCCTTGGAGAGGCGTAGTCGTCGAGATTCACGTGCCGGGGCACATCAATTTCAAGTGGAACCACAGCAATCTCGAAAATTCGATAACGCTAGGATACGCCGCCGCTAAACAAGCAATCGATGCATTTAACAAAGCGGAAAACGAGATTAAGGCGAATAGTAAAGACGACAAGCTGCTCAAGCCCATTTTCATAAACGAGAATCCACAGGACGACCCGAATTGGTTAGAGCTGCGAGATCGTACTTATGCGGCTCTAAAGAGGGCGGCTAGTGGTGCCAAGCCCAAGTAAGCAGATCGCGTTGCGATTTAAATCTGCGCAAGCGTTGTCCCGGCTTGATCACCGTAGCCCATCGAGAAGCACCTTTGCCACCTTTAGATCATGCGTCTCGAACCCTTCGGTGAAGCTGGCATAAATCGGCGCGAGAAAATTGAGCGCTTCCTCGCGTCTGCCCTGATGGATCCACAGAGCAGCTTGGTCCGTTGCGGCGCGGAGCTCAAGCGTCCTGGCGTGTTGACTTCTTCCCGTGCTCAATGCCCGGTCGAGCAGCGCCTGCGCCTCGGCTTCCACGGCCGGTCCACCGCGGGCGACCAGCACCCGTGCCTTTAGACGATACAGTTCGGCTTCTAGGATTCGTTCGCTGTTACGGTTAGCTGTAGCTAGGCCGTGCTCGATCAACTCCAGCGCGGCCTCGTAGTCGTGACTATTTAACAATGGCGGACACAACAACACGTCGAGCGCGGTGATGGCCAGCTGATAACCGGCGCTGCGATATCCGTCCAAGACGGCACCGATCTCCCCCAGTGCGCTGGGTGAAGGATCGAGCGAAGCCACGCATATGCCCCGAAGGGCGCGCGCCAGGCGCCATTGCCGGAATCCATGTTCCTCGGAAAGGGCGATGCAACGTTCGGCATGACCTTGCGCGACCAGGAACTCGCCGCGAAGCGCGTGAAGAATGCATGCGTAGTAACAGGCATACGCCTGGGAATGCGGATGACTTATAGCGTCTGCGCGCCGAATGGCAGCGTCCATTCGCACAATTGCCGTATCGGGCTGGCCGAGCAGCCAGAGCGCCCACGACATCAGCGCCAGGTCCGCCACGCCGGCATCCTGGCCGGCCGAACGCGCCGCCAGCCTGTCGTCCTCGCTGCTCGCCTCGAACGCTTCATAGGCGCGTCCAATCGCTTCATGGGCACCGGTAAGCTGTCCCATGAAGAGGCGGATCATTGCCTGCCCGCGCATCGCGTTGAGCAACGCCGGTAGATCGTCGCGCGCTTCGGCGAGCTGGAGCAGGGCCGCGATCGTTTCCTCGGCGACCGGCAACTCACCGCGCATTACGCTCGCAGTGGTCAACCAGAACATCACCTGGAGTTGCTCGGGAGGGTCTCCCAGGCGCTCGCACAGCTCGCGCGCGCGGGCAAAGGTTGCCATCGCCTTGTTCGAGGCTGGCCCTTGCGTAGCGATCAGGCAGGGCCCAAGGGCGAAGTGGAAGGCAAGTTCCAGCTTATCCTTTCCGGCGCCTTCTGGCAGATGGCCCGAGGCCTCGATACCCCGCTGCAAGTGTGCGATGGCTTCAAGGTTGGCCGAGCGCATGGCGGCCTTCTTGCCTGCCTGCAGCCAATATGCCTCCGCCTTTTGAAACAGGCCGGCCTCTGTCAGATGATGCGCAAGAGTTTCGGGTTGAGTCTCCACAAGGTCCGGGAACCGTTGCTCGAAGGCACCCGCGATCGCAGCATGCAGCGCTGCGCGTCGGCTCTTCAGGAGTCCCGAGTAGGCAGCGTCCCGCACAAGCGCGTGCTTGAAGGTATAGATTGCCTGCGGTATCTCGCCCCGGCAGAATATCAACTCCGAGCGAACCAACTGAGCAAGCGCCTCCTCAAGTCTCTCTTTTGACAACCCGGCTACGGTGCTCAGCAGTTCGTAGGAGAACTCGCGACCCACCACAGCGCCGATCTGAGCCACCTCCCTCACTGGAGCCAATCGATCGAGCCTTGCCATCAGCGATGCGTGCAAACTCGTTGGAATCGCCATCGGGGGGAGAGGACGGTTGAGGACGTAGTGATCGTCCTGTTCATTTAATAGCCCGGTTTCGAGCACCGTCTTGGTCAGTTCCTCCACGAATAGGGGCACGCCATCGGTGCGGGCGAGGATCTGGTCCATTACCTCTTCCGGGAGCGTCTTGCCAGCGGTGACGCGCTCGATTAACGCCGCCCCGTTGCGTCGGTTCAGCCGCGTGAGCGAGATCGTCGTCACATGCGCATGACCTGGCCACGGCGGAGTGAACTCTGGCCTCGCCGTGATGAGCAGCAGCCCCCGAAGCCGGGGTAGGTGTTCCAAGGTCATCGTGAGCAGCTCCAGCGACGTCGGATCTGCCCAATGGACATCCTCTACAATGACGAACACCGGCTGTCTTGCGGCCAAGCCAGTTAGCTGGGACAAAAACGCCGCTAACGTTAGCTCCTTGCGCTTCTGCGGGCTCAGCTCTGGCATACGGTAGCGGTTACTCGGTGGAAGGGACAGAAGGTTGGCCAGAGGTAGCAACACGCGGTCGGCATCAGCCCGCACGAGCAGAGCCTCGAGCTTAGCGAACTTCTCTGCGGGCGGGTCGCCCCGCTCGAACCGGGCAGCGCGTTCGAGCTGGCGGGTGAAAGGATACAGCGCACTGTTGGTGTGGTGCGCCGAGCAGAACTGGCGCACCGTTATATGCGGTTCGCCTTGGAGCCGCTCCTCAAGCGCCAGCGCAATGTGCGACTTGCCGATACCGGGCTCTCCGGTGAGCATCACCGCGCAACCTTCGCTACGCCTGGCGTGCTGCCAGCGACGCAAGAGCATCTCGATTTCCTCGTCACGCCCGATTGGCGGCGCCAATCGAGATTTGTGCTGTGCCTCGAAGCGGCTTTCCACTTCGGTTGTTCCCAGTACCTGCCAGGCTGGCATTGGCTCGGCCCATCCTTTAAGCGCGACAGGGCCGAGATTGCGGAACTCGAAATGCCCATCAGTGAGCCGGTGCGTACTTTCGGAAATCAGCACGGTACCGGGATTGGCGAAGGTCTGCAGGCGCGCAGCCAAGTTTGGCGTCTCGCCAATGACCGTCTGCTCTTGAGCTGAACCTTCGCCGGTCAAATCGCCCACGACCACCATACCGGTAGCGATGCCAACGCGAACCTGCAGCTCGGTGGCGGGTTCTGTCCGGAGGCTAGCTACGGCATCGACCAGCGCCAGCCCGGCGCGTGTCGCTTGTTCGGCATCATCCTCGTGGGCCTGGGGATAACCGAAATAGGCGAGCACGCCATCTCCCATGTACCGCGCGATAACCCCTTCATTCCTGGCAACAACCTCCGCGATGCAGCGGTGATAGGTGCCCATTACGGCCCGCAGGTCCTCCAGATCAAGGCGGGCCGCAAGTGCCGACGAGCCGACCAAATCGCAAAACATGATTGTAAGCTGACGCCGGCCGGCGTGATCCGTCGAGGCCGGCTTAGCGCCCGCTTGAGGCGTTCGCAGGACCTCTCTCTGAAGTTCTACGATCGCGCGCAGCATCTTGCGGCGATGCCCAAGCAGGACGCCCAAATCCTTTAAATCCTGCTCCGTGAGATCGCGAACGACCGAGAGGTCGATGGCGTTTTCGCGGAATCGCTCGGCGTACTCGCCCAAACCGATCGATGCTAGCCACTCTGCAATACCTGCCATGGTATACCTATGGCTTATACGATGAGAATAGCACATTGGAGAGGCTTGCGAAGGCACATCTGTCGACCGAAGCGCCGGACGTCTTGCCCAATGTAACACAGTGGCCCAGGCGAAAAGTGAACGCCGCTGGGCGCGATGTCTGTTAGGGGTCAAAGTGCGAAGAACTCAACCTAAGCAAATCTGGTCCGCCATGCCTCATTAAGCGGACCTAGTCGAGATGTGCCGGTACTTCGCTAACGGGCCATAAGCGGGCAATCAATGCATGCCTCGTTAAGGGACCAGAAGCCCACATACCGAACAGCTCCCCCTCATCACCGAATCCCTTGGCACCTGGAGCTAAATGCGTAGACTGGGTCCGACCGAGCCAGGAGGGAGATTTGGCGATAGAGCGGCCAAATCGACGGCTGACGACGATCCTGGCGGCCGATGCAGTCGGCTAGCCCCCGCTGCAGCTTGCACGCTATCGGCTTCAGATCGACCTTGCGTTCGTTCAGCGACCTCGCACAGTTGATGTCGACTAGGGTGAAGAAGAAAACCTTCCTATCGGTCGCCCTAGTGGTGTTGTCGTAGCCAAAGTAAGGCTCCAGTTCCTCGCAGAGGAAATGGGCCCAGCATATCCGTGCCGAGCGACAGACCCTGAGCGGCGTAGGCGACGCCAAAAACTGCGAGACAGAGGGTGCGGCCTTGGACGAATGGAGGATGAACCGTGCGCGTCGTTCTGAAAGGAATTCATAAGGTCAAGAGACGGCTCGCAAATGGCGAGACGAAAGTACATTGCTACGCATGGCGTGGGGGCCCCGCCATCCATGCGCAGCCCGGTGCGCCAGACTTCGTTCGAGAGTATCACGATGCGCATGCGAGCCTTCGGCAGCCCCGCGCCGGCACCTTCATGACGATCGTTGCGCAGTACAAGGCCGCACCAGAGTTCACCGGACTAGCGGCATCGACCCGTCGTGCGTACCTCGCCTACATTAAGCTGATCGAAGATGAATTCGGCGACCTGCCGGTGGCAGCTCTGGCCGATCGTCGAGTGCGTGGTGAGTTCAAGGCCTGGCGCGACCTGTTCGCCGAGACACCACGTAAGGCGGACTACGCCTGGACCACGTTGGCGCGGATCATGTCGTTCGCAAAAGACCGCGGCATCATCGCGACCAACCCATGCGAGCGCGGGGGCCGCCTCTACGTAGCAGACCGCAGAGACAAGATTTGGACCGAGCAGGACATCGCAGCGGTTCTTGCGATCGCCTTTAGCGAGATCCAGCCCGCCTTAGTCCTGGCGTTGTGGAGTGGCCAGCGCCAAGGCGACTTGCTGCGACTGCCCTGGTCCGCCTACGAGAACCCCTACATTCGCCTGCGCCAGTCTAAAGGCGGGCGGCGCGTCGCGATGCCAGCCGGCGCGCCTTTGCGAACCCTTCTCGATATCACCGAGCGCCGAGGCCCCCTGATCCTGACCAACACGCTCGGTCGGCCATGGACGTCGGACGGCTTTCGCACGTCCTGGGGAAGGGCATGTGAGCGCGCCGGTATGGGTGAACTGACCTTTCACGACCTGCGCGGCACGGCAGTGGTGCGCCTCGCAATCGCAGGCGCCAGCGTGCCACAGATCGCAGCCGTCACAGGTCATTCGTTGAAAGACGTCGAGGCCATTCTCGATGCGCACTACCTCGGTCGCGACATTCAGCTCGCTGAAGCTGCGGTGATGAAGCTCGAAGCGAGAACAAAACTGTAAACGGTGGTGTAAACGGCGCTGGTTTTGCCGTTTGCTCAGCCCGCAAAGTGTTTGAATTATATGGTGGGCGCACCAGGGCTCGAACCTGGGACCCGCTGATTAAGAGTCAGCTGCTCTACCAACTGAGCTATGCGCCCGAAAGGCGGTTAAAGCCTTGCGAGGCCGGTCGTTTAGCAAAGCGATCCGGGTCTGGCAAGCGATGGCACGTAAGTTTTCCAAGGGTATGCCAAGGGTACGCCAAGGGTACGCCAAGGGCGTGCCCACATCCCCCAAAAAAGCGAAAAGCCGCTGGATTCCAGCGGCTTCGCCAGGGTTGATCGCGGCAACCCTTGTAGGCTCAGAGCCGGCCCTCGCGGTCCCGGTCCGGGCCATCGTCGCGGTCGAAACGGTCGCGGTGGAAGTGGTCCATGCCGCGCTCCATCATGCGGTCCATGCCACGCTCCATGAAGTGGCGGCGCGGGCCGTCTTCGCCGCCGCCGAACGGGCCGCGGTGACGGGTCAGCACGGCGAGGCGCCGCTTCTGGCCCTCGTCGAGGGTCTTGTAGAGCGGATCGGCGGCATCGGCGATCTTCTTCAGGGCCGCCGACGTTGCCCCCGTGTCCTCGGCGCGCTGACGCAGGCGGGCGACCGGATCCTCCGGCCTGACGGCGTCCTTGTTAGCGTCCTTGCCGGCATCGCCGGCTCCGGCATTCATCCGCGCATTGGCGCGGTCGATGCGCAGCTTGGCGAAGTCGCGCACGGCGGCCTCGACCGGCGGCCACAGCTTTTCCTGGTCGGCGTTGAGCTTCAGCCCGGCATGGACGGCAGCGATCCGCGCGTCGACCATGGCGGCGCGGTCTTCCGGGTTCATGCGGATGTGGCGCATGTGCTCGTGCATCCACGGGCGATGATACTGGGCATAGACCGCGCCCGAGCCGGCGATGCTGAGCACGGCGATGGCGGCGATGGTGAATTTCCTCATGCGAACTCTCCTCTGGAAGGATGTCGTGAGGATGAGCGCAGCGCGGCTTACGCGCAACTTACAACTTGGACAGGGAGCGAGTCCTTTCCAAGATGTAACGCTCCTGAATTTTAGTTCAGTCGCAATCGGAATCATTCGCAACAAAAGGGGCTTCCGCGCCAGGCACGGAAGCCCCTTTCAACCTCCGTTCAAATCAGTTCGTCGTGCTCTTCGCTTCCTTCTGGAACTCGTCGATCAGCGGCTGGCCGACGCGGCCTGCGGCGTCCTTGTAGACCGGCTCCATGGCCTTGCGCATCGCCTCGTCCTGCTCCGGCGTGAGCTTGATGATCTCGCTCTTGCCGCTCTTCCTGATCTCGGCGAGCGCGTCCTCGTTCTCCTTCTGCGACTGCGTATTGTTGAAGTCGGTCGCTTCCTTCATCGCCTTCGTCAGCTGGTCGCGGATGTCGGCCGGCAAATCGTCCCAGAACTTCTTGTTCACGATCACGACGTAGCCGATGTAGCCGTGGTTGCTCTCGGTGATGTACTTCTGCACCTCGTGCATCTTCTGGGTATAGATGTTCGACCAGGTGTTCTCCTGCCCGTCGACGACGCCGGTCTGCAGCGCCTGGTAGACTTCGCCGAACGCCATCACCTGCGGCAGCGAGCCGAGCGCCTTGAACTGGGCCTGGAGCACGCGCGAGGACTGGATGCGGAACTTGACGCCCTGATAGTCGGCCGGCGTCACCAGCTTCTTGTTGGCGCTCATCTGCTTGAAGCCGTTGTCCCAATAGGCGAGGCCGGTGATGCCCTTCGGTTCGAGCAGCTTGAGCAGCCTGGCACCGAGCGGACCTTCCGTCACCTTCCGCAGCGTCTTCAGATCAGGCAGGATGTAGGGGAGATCGAATACCTCGAACTCGCGGATGCCGAGCGGGCCGAACTTGGAATTGGACGGCGCCAGCATCTGCACGCTGCCGAGCTGGAGCGCCTCGAGTTCTTCCTTGTCCTTGTAAAGCGTCGAGTTCGGGTAGATCTCGACCTTGACCTTGCCGCCGGTGTACTTATCGGCGAGCTCCTTGAATTTCTCCGACGCCTTGCCCTTCGGCGTGTCGGTGGCCACCACGTGGCTGAACTTGATGATGATGGGCGACTGGGCCGATGCCGGCCCGGTCAAGCCAAGTGCCAGGACCGCGATGGACGCAGCGATCGCGAAGGTGCGCATAATCTCTCCCTGTTGTTATTTGGGCCACCGGGCGCGCGGGTGGCCTATGCCGTCAGCATCAATACAGGTCGACATCACCAGCTGCTATTGGTCGTTAGCAGGGCAGCCATTCATGGTGAACGCCGCAAGCACCGCCTCTCCCGCTTCCGGAAGAGGCGGTAGTAGCCACCTCAGCTCGCCGCCGCGGTCGTTACGGTGTCGCGCTGGCGTTTCATGACGATCTTGTTGAGCGCGCCGAGATAGGCCTTTGCTGAGGCCACCAGCGTATCCGGATCCGCCGCGCGCGCGGTCATCGCGCGTCCCTCGTGCGACAGCCGCACCGAGACTTCGGCCTGCGCGTCGGTGCCTTGGGTCACGGCGTGGACCTGGTACAGCTCGAGCTTGGCTTCGTGCGGCACCAGGCGCTTGATGCAGTTGAACACGGCATCGACCGGCCCGTTGCCTTCGGCCTCCTCGATCTTGATCTGGCCGTCGACATCGAGCTTCATCGTCGCGCGCTGCGGGCCATGGGTACCGGCGATCACGGTCAGCGAGGTCAGCTTGATGCGGTCGTGCGAAGCCGCCATCTCCTCGTCGACCAGCGCCTCGATGTCCTCGTCGTAGATGTCCTTCTTGCGGTCGGCCAGCGCCTTCATCCGCGTGAACGCATCTTCCAGCTGGTTCGGACCGAGCTTGTAGCCCATCTCCTCCAGCTTGTGCACGAAGGCGTGGCGGCCGGAATGCTTGCCCAGCACCAGCGAGGACTGCTTGAGGCCGACCATCTCGGGCCGCATGATCTCGTAAGTGGAAGCGTCCTTCAGCACGCCATCCTGATGGATGCCGCTCTCATGCGCGAACGCGTTGCGGCCGACGATGGCCTTGTTGTACTGCACCGGGAACGAGGTCGCCGCCGACACCACCTTCGAGGCGCGGGTCAGCTGCGTCGTGTCGATCTTATTCCAGAAAGGGAATTTGTCGTTGCGCACGTTGATCGCCATCACGATCTCTTCCAGCGCGGCGTTGCCGGCACGCTCGCCGATGCCGTTGATGGTGCACTCGACCTGGCGCGCGCCGCCAATGACGCCTGCCAGCGAGTTCGCCACCGCCATGCCGAGGTCGTTATGGCAGTGCACGGAGAACACCGCCTTGTCCGAGTTCGGCACGCGCTCGATCAGCGTCTTCATGAAGTGGGTGTATTCGTCGGGCGTGGTGTAACCGACGGTATCAGGAATGTTCACCGTGGTGGCGCCAGCCTTGATGACGGCTTCGACGATGCGGCACAGATAGTCCATCTCGCTGCGGGTGCCGTCTTCGGCCGACCATTCGACGTCGTCGATCTGGTTGCGGGCGCGCGCGACCATGGCCACCGAGGTCTCGAGCACCTGCTCCGGGGTCTTGTTCAGCTTCACCCGCATATGCAGCGGCGACGTCGCGATCACGGTGTGGACGCGGCCACGCTTGGCGAATTTCACCGCTTCTGCGCAGCGGTCGATGTCGGCCGGATGGGCACGCGACAGACCGGCGATGACGGCGTTCTTGGAGCGGCGGGCGATCTCGCTGACCGCCTGGAAGTCGCCTTCCGAGGTAATGGGGAAGCCGGCCTCGATGACGTCGACGCCCATATCGTCCAGCATCTCGGCGACCTCGAGCTTCTCCTCGAAGGTCATGGTGGCGCCGGGGCACTGCTCGCCGTCGCGCAGGGTGGTGTCGAAAATGATGACGCGGTCCTTATCGGACTTGTTCACGGGGGCCATTTGAATTTCCTTTTGAGCTTTTTGCGCCGTCAGTCTTCTGGGCGCTTGAGGTGTCCGGTGATCTCGACCAACCCCTGAGCGCCCAGGCGCATGGCGCCCAGCCGGCCCTCAGGGGCAAGTAAGAAGAAGCCCGCCAATCAGGAGGGTAGGCAGCAGCGCGGCCGGGATCGCGGCGGCGGCAAGAGCCACCTCCCCCGAAATCCCATCGATTTGGCCGCGAATCAGCATTACCGGACCCTTTGAGCCCTCAAATCCTCGGTCAAAACCGTTGACGGTTGGTTGCCGGGAGGCTCGATGCGTCGTTTCTAGACGAGAAATGGCAGCAACCGCAACGCCAAAAGATGGACAGAAGGGCTGACATGATCGCAGCGCCGGATGCGTGACCGGTGCCAATTGTTTGGCCGACCGAACGCCGGCAAGGCGGTCAAGCTATGCCGAGCGGCGAGCGCGAGCCCTGCTCTCCCAGCGGTTCAGCATCTGACCGAGCTCGCTGGTGGCAACCGGCGTAGCCGTGCCAGCGATCGCGATATCGTTGGTGTTGGCTGGTGCGTTGGCACTGAGCCAATCCGGCTCGCTGTACTCACGCCAGCGGCGCGCCTCGGCTCGTCTTTTTCGGGAGACGTAGTCGCGGGTGAAATAGCCGGCCGCAAATGCAATCCCGAGCAGCAAAACCAGTACGACGACAGCGACCACAGTAAACTCCGACTTACGCCCCGAATGACGTTCTGCCAGCATCGCGCAGGAGGTCAAGGCTTGACATTCCCCTGCTTGGCAATGTCCCGAAGACAGCTCCGGTAAACCCCGTCACGCCTGATGAATTTGTCGTTTCCATGTTCGACGTTGCAGCGCTTTGCCGCCCCGATCTCGCTGAGGATGCGTACCTCCCCCTCGCAACCGTCATCGGACCGGACTAACCTTGCCCTGCTCGGCCGGATCAACCGGCTAGCCGAACATGACCGGGAGGACGCGATGACACGCCAAAAGCAGCGTGACCAGGATGCTGCGCTTTCACGACGAACGCTCGTTCAGGGGTTTGCGCTCGGCGCCGCCACTTTTGCCGGCGCCGGCTCCGCGCTGGCCCAGACCGGACCAGCCGCACCGCCGACGACGATTACCACCCCGCCACGCGATTTCGGTCCCAACGGCGCGCCGACCACCTATTTCTGGGACCCCGATGTCGTCACAGTCGATCCGTCCTTCAACGATCTCGCGCAGCCCAACACTGCGATCAAGCGTCTCTATACGGGTTTGCTGTGGGCTGAAGGCCCGGCGTGGAGTGCACAGGGCCGCTATCTGCTATGGAGCGACATTCCCAACAACAGGCAGATGCGCTGGAGCGAAGACGACGGTCGCGTCAGCGTGTTCCGCTCGCCGTCCAACAATTCCAACGGCAACTCGTTCGATTTCCAGGGCCGTCAACTTTCCTGCGAACATTTGACCCGGCGGGTGACGCGTTATGAACATGACGGCACCGCGACCGTGCTTTGCGACAATTACAACGGCAAGAAGCTGAACTCGCCGAACGACGTCGTCGCGCATCCTGACGGCAGCTACTGGTTCACCGATCCGCCCTATGGCGGCCAGCTCTACGAAGGTGAGCCCGATGCCGTGGGCGGTCCGAGCAATTCCGGCGGCAAGCTCAATCCTCGGATTGGACAGCCGGCCGGCTTCGCACCGGGCAAGCGCGAGCTTCCGACCAATTGCTATCGCATCGACCCTAGCGGCCGTGTCGATCTCGTCGTCACCGAGGAGCAGGTGCCCGATCCCAACGGGCTGTGCTTCTCGCCGGACTTCAAGAAGCTCTACGTCGTCTCGACTGGCAAGGGACCCGGCGACACCGGCCCCGGCGGCAAGGGCGAAATATTCGTGTTCGACGTCGGCGCCGACAACAAGCTCACCAACCACAAGCGGTTCAGCGAGTGCGTGATTGACGGTGTGAAGTGCGGACCGGACGGCGTGCGCTGCGACGTCAACGGCAATGTCTGGGCCTCCAGCAATGCCGGCCGCGCCGTCGGCTACAGCGGCGTGACGACGTGGTCGCCGGAGGGCAAGCTGCTCGGCCGCATCCGGTTGCCCGAAGTGTGCGGCAACGTCTGCTTCGGCGGCCCCAAGCGCAATCGCCTGTTCATGGCGGCGAGCCAATCGCTCTATGCGGTGTACACGGCCACGCAAGGCGCCGGACCGGGCTGAGCCCGCGCGCAAGATCGCAAGCACGGGCGTCGGCGTGGATCGCCGGCGCCCGCGGTTCCCTGATCGCAATCAAATTACGCCGCGGGCAAATCTCCGCCATTAATCCAACGAAGATTGAATCGCGCGGCAAGGCCGCAGCGCGGTGCAAAGGCATGATGCTCTTCGTTCTCGCGCCCGACTTGAACCGGGAGTTGCGCGATGCGCCGTATGCCGAACGACACCATCATCGTCAGCGTGGGGAACCAGCAATTCGTGACGGAGTTCGGAGACCCGGGCCTTCCGAACGGAGGCCGCGGCGGCAGCGACAAGATGATCGCGACCGTCGACGGTGGCAACGCGGTCCTGATATTCGTTGGCGACGACCAGACCCTCCAAGGACATTCTCACGGAGGAGGCGACCATCTCGCCGCGACCGTCACAGGCTTCGGGGACTACGTGTTCCTGGACGGCGATGCGCAGGCGATGTCCGGCGACGCCCATGGCGGCAACGATGTACTTCATGTCGATGCATCGACATCGATCTACGCGTCTCTCGGCATTTTTGGCGATGCCGAAACCGCCATGTCAGCCGACACGGGGGGCGGCAATGACGTCGTCATTGCATCGATGGGAAACAGATCGTCCGGCACGTTCGGCGGAGATTCCGGCAGTTCCATGAGCGATCACGCGCGTGGCGGCAATGATATCCTCAGCGTGACCCAGGGCGGCAGTTACGGCGGCGCTTCAATCTCCGGCGATGCCCTCGTCTCCATGAGCGGCGATGCGCACGGCGGCAACGACATGCTCATCTACACCGTCGGTGCCCCAGCCCGATCCGGCGGCGCGTCTCTGGTCGGAGACGCCGGCTACATGAGCGACGATACCCGTGGCGGCAACGATATCCTGATCGCGACCGTCGACGGCAACCCGGACTCCACGTCCATCGTGCTCGTCGGAGACGCCTCGAACATGTCAGGCAATGCGCATGGCGGAGATGATATCCTCCTCGGCAGCAGCCGCGACGATTTCCTGTATGGCGACGCACAGACCTACGCTCCGTTCACAGCCGGCTCGATCACCGGCGGCAAGGACATGTTGAATGGCGGTGGCGGAAATGACCAGCTCTGGGGCGGACCGAACGACGACAGATTCGTCTTCGACAAAAATTCGGGCCTGGACGTGATCAACGATTTCGACCAGGGCAACAAGGCTGTCGGCAGCACGGCGCGAGAGCATGATTTGATCAATTTGCACGATTACGGCTTCGCAGACTGGGCGGCGCTGAAAAGCCTGATCAGCGATGACAGCACAGGAAACGCGGTGATCCACCTGACGGCGACCGATACGATTACGCTGGCGGGAATCCATACCGCGGATCTCCATGCGAAGGATTTCATTGTGTAAGGGAGCATTCATGCGCGTTGTGATCTGCGGCGGCGGCGTGATCGGCGCCTGCATCGCCTGGTTTCTCCGCCGCCGTGGCATCGAAATCGTCGTCGTGGAGCGGGCGGGCGTCGCGGCCGCGGCGTCAGGCAAGGCGGGCGGCTTCCTCGCGCGCGACTGGTGCGAGGGCTCGCCGCTCGATGCGCTGGCGCGACGGAGCTTTGCGATCCATGCGCAGCTGCCGGAACAGATCGCAGGCGATTGGGGCTATCACCCGATGACCGCTTATAGCGGCTTCGTTGCCGCCGATGGCCACCCGCGCCGGGATGCACCGTCCGCGCTCGGCTGGCTCAGCAACGGCGTCATCATCGCCCAGCGCATCGGCACGATGGAGACCGCCGCGATCGTTCACCCCAAAAAATTCACCGCAGCCGTGATGAACGCGGCGCTCGCGGAAGGCGCCGAGTTTCGTCCCGGCCAGGTGACCGGCATCATGCGCGATGCGAACGGCACCACCGCGACGGGCGTCGAGGTCGACGGCGGCATCGTCGAGGCGGACGCCGTCGTGATCGCGATGGGACCATGGTCGCTGCTCGCGGCGCAATGGATGAGCCTGCCCGCCGTCTACGGCCAGCGCAGCCCGAGCATCGTGTACGACACCGGCACGGATGCGCCGGCCGATGCGCTGTTCCTGGAGTATGAAGAGAATGGCAGTGCCGTGTCGATCGAGGTCTTTCCTCGCGCCGACGGCAGCACGCATATCACCGCTCTCTCCGACATCGCGCCGCTTCCGCTCGATCCGGCGGCCGTGACGCCGGACAAGGACGCGATCGCGCGCCTGCAAACCATGTCCGAGCGGCTGTCGCCGCTGTTCCGCTCCGAGAGGATCATTGCGCAACAAGCCTGCTTCCGGCCGGTGACACAGGACGGCCTGCCGCTGATCGGCAAGGTGCCGCGAAGTGAAGGTCTGTATGTTGCGACGGGGCACAATGTATGGGGCATCCTGAATGCGCCCGCCACGGGCGAGGTCATGGCGCAACTGATCGCGGAGGGTGCGACGCGCAACGTCGACATCTCGCCATTCGATCCGGCCCGGCTCGCGCCGCTCGATCCATCGCTGCTGCAAGCGCGCTGAGCCGACGCGACGGCATCGCAATTCAGCGTTCCGGTTGCTGTGCGCCCGCGATAGCTGCGCATGCCTACCGACGAAATCTGCATGCCTCCGCGTGAAACGGGTCCGACAGCTTTCCTGCCCGCTATTGCCCAGCGCTAGACTTTAGTTCGTGCCTCACAATCCTGAACGCGGTTTCACTTGCCGAGAATGTCTCCGCCGGTATAGTCGCGGCATAATGGCTCATAAGAGGCCTGTTAAGGGAGAGAACAAGATGAAGAAACCGCTCTCTGTTGCGTTGCGAATAGCACTCGGTACCGCCGCGGCCGCTGTGTTGATGACGTCAGGCGCGGCGCTTGCGGCCGACCCGATCAGGATCGGCGTGATCGCGGAAGCGCAGGCGATTGCCGGCGCCTCCATCCCCCAGGCGGCACAGCTCGCCGCCGACGAGATAAACGCCAATGGCGGCGTCGACGGCCGCAAGATCGAGATCGTCTCTTACGACAATCATTCCTCCTCGGCAGATTCAGTGCGCGCCTTCCAGCGCGCGGTGAACGAGGACAAGGTCAATGCGGTCATCGCCAGCTACATCAGCGAAGTCGTGCTGGCACTGGAGCCCTGGGCCTCGCGGCTGAAGACGCCGTTCGTCACGCCCGGTGCCGCCTCCAACGAGATCAGCAAGAGCGTCCATGCCGACTACGAGAAGAACAAGTACACCTTCCACGGCTATCTGACCTCCGCCGCGCTGGCGCTTTCCGTCTGCGACGGCGCCAAGGACCTGCTCGTCGACAAGATGCACATGAAGACCGCGGTCATCATGAGCGAGGACGCCGCCTGGACCAAGCCGCTCGACATCGGCTACGAGGAATGCCTGCCCAAGATCGGGCTGAAGGTGCTCGACCACATCCGCTTCTCGCCCGATACCACCGACTTCACGCCGATCTTCAACAAGATCGAAGGCTCCAAGCCCGACGTGATCATCACCGGGATCTCCCATGTCGGCGTGCAGCCGACGGTGCAGTGGAAGAACCAGCAGGTGCCGATCCCGATGTTCGGCATCTCCTCGCAGGCCACCAACGAGACCTTCGGCAAGGACACCAATCAGGCGGCCGAGGGCGTACTCTACCAGGGCGTCTCCGGCCCAGGCGTCGCGGTGACGCCGAAATCAGTGCCGTTCGCCGAAGCCTTCAAGAAGAAGTTCGGCAACTATCCCTCCTATGCCGGCTACACCGCCTATGACGAGGTCTACTACATCGCCGATGCGGTGAAGCGCGCGGGCTCGACCGACGCCGACAAGCTGGTCGCCGCTCTGGAGACGACCGACTGGGAAGGCACGATCGGCCGTGTCCAGTTCTACGGCAAGGACGATCCGTTCACGCACTCGATCAAATACGGCAAGGGCCTGATCACCGGGCTGATGCTGCAATGGCAGGACGGCAAGCAGAGCGCGGTCTGGCCCAAGGAAGTCGCCAAGGTCGACGTCAAGTTCCCGAGCTTCATCAAGCTCTCGAACTAGCAGGACACGCTCCCGGGACCAGCTCCCGGGAGCTTCCACATGCGGCCCCCGCAGCACGTTGCTCCAGCAACATCGTCTCTCATAAATCGGATTGCCAACCCTAGATGCGTGCTTTCCAGATTCTGATCGATGGCTTTGCCATCAGCGCTCTCTATGCTCTCGGTGCCACCGGCTTCACGCTGATCTTCGGCGTCTCCGGCGTCCTCAACCTCTCCCACGGGGCCATCATGGTGGCGGCAGCGGTGGCGGCCTGGGCTGCCGCCAGCATCCTGAATGTCGGCACCTATGCCGGCGCACTGATCGGCGTCGGTGTCGCCCTCCTTACATCCTTTGCGACCTATTTCGCGGTGGTGAAGCCGATCCAGGATTCCCGGCGCATCCCGAATGAAGAGAAGGAGATCTTCGTCCTCACCGGCACGCTGCTATGGGGGATCATGATCCAGGAGGTGATCGCTTATTTGTTCACCAACAACGCCAAGACCGTGCTGCCGATCGTCGAGGGCGTGGTCGAGATTCTCGGCGTCCGCACGCCCAGGAACGAGATCTTTACCGCGATCGTGTGCTGCTTCGTCATCGCTCTGTTGTGGCTCCTGGTGAACCGCACCCGCACCGGTAAGGCGGTGCTGGCGGCCTCGATGAACCCACGCGGCGTCACCCTGCTCGGCCTCGAGCTCACCAACATCTACGTCGTGGTGTGGGCGATCTACGGCATCCTCGCCGGCATCGCCGGCGTGCTGCTCGGAATGTTTCTCGGCGTCAGCTCCTACAGCGTCGGACCGCTGACCGCGAGCGCGTTCTCGATCGTCGTGCTCGGCGGCCTCGGCAGCGTCTCCGGCTCGCTGATCGCAGCCTTCGTGGTCGGCTATCTCGAAACGCTCACGGCCTATCTGGTCTCGCCGGCCTACCGCACCATTCCGGCGCTGCTGCTGCTCGTGTTCGTGATGTACATCCGGCCCCAGGGCCTTCTGGGGAGGCGCTGAGATGGCCAGCTTCTTTACGACACGCCTGTTCTTCATCTCATTCGCGCTCGTCGTCATCGCGGCGACGCTGCCGCTCTACGTCTCCGGCTACGTGCTCGGGCTTCTCACCGTCGCCTTCTATTTCGGCGTGTTCGCAATGGCGTGGGACCTGCTGTTCGGCTTCGCCGGCGAGGTCAATTTCGGGCCGACCTTCCTGATCGGCGTCGGCGCCTACACCGCCGGCATCCTGAATGCCCAGTTCGGCTGGTCGGTTTACGCTTGCATCGTGCTCGGCGCGCTCGCCTCCGTCATCGCCGGCCTCGTGCTGGCGTTGCCGGCGCTTCGGGTGCGCGGACCGTATTTCGGCCTGACCACGCTGGTCGCGGTGCTGATGCTGCAGAATTTCATCGTGGTGTTTGCCGACCTCACCGGTGGCGAGATCGGGCTGACCATTCCCGACGTCATCTCCATCAACGCCGGCGTCAATTACTGGATCGCGCTCGGCTTCATGACGATCTCGGCGGCCATTCTCTATGGCCTGTCGCAATCGCCTGTTGGCCTGGTGCTGCAAGCCAGCGGCCAGGACCCGGTCCAGGCCGGCGCGCTCGGCTTCAACATCGTCAAGCACAAGCTCGCCGCCTTCATCGTCAGTGCGTTCTTCTCGGGGTTATCAGGCGCGCTGCTGGTGTTCTACTTCGGCACCGCCTCGGTCGGCACCGTCGTCGACGTCGCGGTCGGCGTCAACGTGATCGTCTCAGCCGTGCTCGGCGGCCGGCGCACCGTGCTTGGCGCGGCACTCGGCGCGATCTTCCTGATCGTCGCCGGCGAGTTCCTCAGGCCCACCGGCGAGCTTGCGACCTTCATCGTCTCGGCCGTCGCGCTGCTCGTCGTGCTGTTTTTCCCCGGCGGCTTCCTCGGAGCGGCCCTCTCGCGTGAGGCGCGCTCGTGATGGATATGCGATCTTCAAACCGGGCCGTGCTCGAAGTCCGCGGCCTGACCAAGCGCTTCGGCGGATTGACGGCGGTGAAGAACCTGGGCTTCGAGGTCAATAGCGGCGAGATCTTTGGCCTGATCGGCCCGAACGGCTCGGGCAAATCGACCGCGATGAAGAGCGTCATGGGCATCGAGCGCCCGACATCAGGCGAAGTCGTATTCGAGGGCGAGAACGTCGCGGGCTTGCCGGCGCACAAGATCGCGCGCAAGGGCTTTGGCATGGTGTTCCAGCATTCGCGACCGCTGAACCGGCAGACTGTGCTGGAGAACATCATGGTCGCGCTGCTGCCGGACAGCCTGTTCATGCTGTTTCCGGACAAGGCGCTGCTCGAGCGCGCCAAATGGATCGCCGATCGCGTCGGGCTCGGCAACGTGATGAACCGCCGCCCGCCGACGCTGCCCTTCGCCGACCTGCGCCGGCTCGAGCTGGCCAAGGCTATCGCGCGCGATCCCAAGGTCGTGCTGGTGGACGAGCCCTTTGCCGGGCTGACGCGGGCCGAGGTCGAAATGTTTTCCGACCTGATCCGCAGTTTCCGCGACGAGGGCCGCGCGGTGATGCTGGTCGACCACAACGTCAAGAGCGTCGCGGCGTTGGTCGACCGCGTGCTCGCGATGTATCTCGGCGAGGAGATCGTCACCGGCAAGGCCGAGGACGTCATGAAGAACGAGACGGTGCGGCGGGTCTATCTCGGCGGCGCCATCGAGACCCATGCGCGGCCCGAGACCAGCTTCAAGGACAAGGTGCCGCTGCTCCAGGTCGAGAATGTCAGCGTGTTCTACGGCAAGGCGCAGGCGCTGGAGAACGTCTCGATCCACGTCCATGAGGGCGAGTTCGTCTCGATCGTCGGTCTCAACGGCGCCGGCAAGACCACATTGTTCAACACCATCTCGGGCTTCCTGCCTTATAGCGGCGAGATCGTGCGCAACGGCGAGAAGCTGCGCGGCACGACGCCGGCGAAGATCGCCCGCAGCGGCCTCGTGCAGTGCCCGGAATCGCGCGAGCTGTTCGGCGAGATGAGCGTGCGCGAAAACCTCGATCTCGGCGGGCAACATCTGGCCGACGACAAGCGCGCGGCACAGCTCGCCTGGCTGTTCGAGCTATTCCCGATCCTGAAAGAGCGTCAGGGCCAGATGGCGCAAACGCTCTCCGGCGGCGAGCAGCAGATGCTTGCGATCGGCCGCGCGCTGATGATGCAGCCGCAGATCCTGATCCTGGATGAACCGACGCTGGGTCTCGCCCCCGTCATCCTCGAACTCCTGTCCAAGGCCCTAACGAGGCTGCGGCAGACGACGTCGATTACGGTGCTGCTCGGCGAGCAGAACGTGACCTTCGCGCTTCCGCATGCCGACCGCGTCTATGTGCTCGAGCATGCGAGGATCGTCTGGGAGGGCGATCCGGGCCGCTTCGCCGCGGAGGCTGGCGCCGATTTTCTCTAGTTCGCCCATACCAACAACAAAACAAGCAAAAGGAAACGACCATGCGACCATCGAAGAGTTTGAGCGGCAGCTTCCTCCTCGCCTCCGCGCTGGCGCTGTGCCTTGCTGCTCCCGCCTATGCGCAGTCGAACGATCCTATCAAGATCGGCGTCATCGCCGAGGTGCAGTCGATCGCTGGTGCCGCGACGCCCGGCGGCGCGCAGATCGCCGCCGACGAGATCAACGCCAAGGGTGGCATTCTCGGCCGCAAGATCGAGATCGTGACCTACGACAACAAGAGCTCCTCGGCGGACTCGGTGCGCGCGTTCCAGCGCGCGGTGAGCGAGGACAAAGTCTCCGCCGTGATCGCGAGCTATATCAGCGAGGTCGTGCTGGCGCTCGAGCCCTGGGCAGCGCGGCTGAAGATGCCGCTGATCACCCCCGGCGCGGCCTCGAACGAGATCACCAAGGCGATCCATAACGACTACGAAAAGAACAAATACACCTTCCACGGCTATCTGACCTCGGCCGCACAAGCGCAGCTCGTCTGCGACGCCGCCAAGGATCTGCTGGTCGAGAAGCTCAAGTTCAAGACGGCCGCGATCATGAGCGAGGACGCCGCCTGGACCAAGCCGCTCGACGTCGGCTACGAAGCCTGTCTTCCGAAAGCAGGCCTCAAGGTCGTCGAGCACGTGCGGTTCTCGCCCGATACCACCGACTTCACGCCGATCTTCAACAATATCGAGGCCAAGAAGCCGGACGTGATCGTCACCGGCATCTCGCATGTCGGCGTGCAGCCGACGGTGCAGTGGAAGAACCAGCAGGTGCCGGTCCCGATGTTCGGCATCAGCGCGCAGGCGCTGAGCCCGACCTTCTGGAAGGACACCAATGGCGCCGCCGACGGCGTGCCGTCGCTGGCGGTCGCAACGCCCGACGTCGCCGTGACCTCCAAGACGAAGCCGTTCGCGGCCGCCTTCAAGGCCAAGTTCGGCTCGCCGCCGGCCTACACCGGCTACACCGCCTATGACGAAGTCTACTTCATCACGGAGGCGATCAAGCGCGCCGGCTCGACCGATCCGGACAAGATGGTCGCTGAGCTCGAAAAGACCGACTACGAGGGCACGATCGGCCGCATCCAGTTCTACGGCAAGGACGACGAGTTCACCCACGGCATCAAGTCCGGTCCCACGACCGTATCCGGTCTGGTCTTCCAGTGGCAGGACTCCAAGCAGGTCGTGGTCTGGCCCGAGAAGATCGCGGAGGGCAAGCTGAAGTTTCCGAGCTTCGTGAAGCTGTCGCAGTAACACGCCACGCTGGGGCACCAGGGCCCCGTCCCGAGCGCCCCATCGCCCTTGCATGGCCCGTCGCTTCAATCGCGGCGGGCCTTCGCTTTGTGCAGAACGCAACCGATGCGCTGGCATCTGTGGACCCATCCTGCGATCCTGCCGTTATCTCCCATGCGTGGGCCGGAGCAGCGAGATGGACGACCGATCAAGACACCCCGATGACCTGATGCAGGATGACGGCTTCGTTCGCGTGCGGGGCGCGCGTGAGCACAATCTCAGGAACGTCGACGTCAGTATTCCGCGCAACGCCCTCGTCGTGTTCACCGGCGTGTCGGGCTCCGGAAAATCCTCGCTCGCCTTCGGAACGGTCTACGCCGAGGCGCAACGGCGATATCTGGAATCGGTGTCGCCTTACGCGCGGCGCCTCTTCCACCAGATGCAGATCCCTGAGGTGGACGACATCGAAGGCCTGCCGCCCGCCGTAGCGCTCCAGCAGCAGCGCGGCGCGCCGACGACGAGGTCGTCCGTGGGCAGCGTGACGACCATCTCGAACCTGCTCAGGATGCTCTATTCCCGTGCCGGCGAATACCCGCGCGGACAAAGGATGCTCTATGCGGAATCGTTCTCGCCGAACACGCCGGAAGGAGCCTGCCCGACCTGTCACGGTATCGGCAGGATGCTCGACGTCACCGAGAAGTCCATGGTGCCCGACGACACCCTCACCATTCGCGAGCGCGCCGTCGCGGCGTGGCCGAGTGCCTGGCAGGGGCAGAACCTCCGGGACATCCTGACCACGCTGGGCTACGACCTGGACAAGCCCTGGCGTGAGCTGCCCAGGAAGGACCGCGACTGGATCCTGTTCACGGAGGAGCAGCCGACCGTTCCGGTCTATGCCGGTTACGACTTGGCCGAGGTCAAACGGGCCCTGCGCCGCAAGGAGGAGCCGAGCTATCAGGGCACGTTCACCGGCGCCAAGCGCTACGTGATGCAGACCTTTGCCAAGTCCGAGAGTGCGATGATGAAGCGCCGCGTCGCGCAATTCATGATCACCCAGGACTGCCCGACCTGCCATGGCACGCGATTGAAGCCCGAGGCACTCAAGGTCAAATTCGCCGGACTTGATATCGCCGAGATGTCTCATCTGCCGCTCGAGAAGCTGCAGGAGGTGATGAACCCTTTCGCGGAGACTTCGACCGTCGGAGCATCGGAGAAAACCATCGTCGCCAGGCGCATCTGCGAGGATCTGTCGGCGCGGCTGGCCGTCCTGCTCGACCTCGGCCTCGGCTATCTCGCCTGCGAGCGCAGCACGCCAACGCTGTCGCCCGGCGAGTTGCAGCGGCTGCGGCTTGCGACCCAGGTTCGCTCCAACCTGTTCGGCGTCGTCTATGTGCTCGACGAACCGTCGGCAGGTCTGCATCCCGCCGACACCGAGGCGCTGCTGCGGGCGCTGGACCGGCTGAAACACGCGGGCAATTCGATCTTCGTGGTCGAGCACGAGATCGAGGTGATCAAGCATGCCGACTGGCTGGTGGATGTCGGGCCTGATGCCGGCGAAGGCGGCGGGAACATCCTCTATAGCGGACCGCCCTCAGGACTCGGGCAGGTCGCGCAATCGCGAACCGCCCATTATCTCGCGCATCCACGAAAGCCGCTGCCGATGGTCCGCCGCCAGCCGAAGGCGCATCTGAAAGTCCGGGGTGTGACCCGGAATAATCTCCGCGGCCTCGACGTCGATATCCCGCTCGGCGTTCTCGCCAGCGTGACCGGCGTGTCGGGCTCCGGCAAATCGAGCCTGATCAGCCAATTCCTCGTCGATGCCATGGCGGAGCATCTCGGCCATGCACGGGCTGCGGACGCGGACGACGATAGCCTGGCACCCACGGTCGAGACATTGGGCGGCGAGATCGTCGCCGGCCTCGACCAGGTCGATCGTCTCGTCGTGGTGGATCAGAGGCCGATCGGCCGCACGCCGCGATCCAACCTTGCAACCTATACCGGCCTGTTCGACCACGTCCGGAAGCTGTTCGCCGTGACGCCGCAGGCAAAGTCCCGCCGCTACGATGCCGGGCGCTTTTCCTTCAATGTCGCGAAGGGCCGATGCAGCACCTGCGAAGGCGAAGGATTTGTCTGCGTCGAGCTTCTGTTTCTTCCCAGCGTCTATGCGCCCTGCCCGACCTGCAAGGGCGCGCGCTACAATGACAAGACGCTGGAGGTGAAGATCCGCGGAAAATCCATCGCGGATGTGCTGGCGATGCGCGTCGACGAAGCCTTCGAATTCTTCCACGAAGATCCAACCCTCAACCGGTCCCTATCGGTCGTCCGCGAGGTCGGGCTCGGCTATATTCGTCTCGGTCAGTCCGCCACCGAATTGTCGGGCGGGGAAGCCCAGCGCATCAAGCTTGCGACCGAGCTCATGCGGCCGCAACGCGGTCACACGCTCTATGTCCTGGACGAGCCGACCACCGGTCTTCATCCCAGGGATGTCGAGCGGCTGATCGCCCAACTCGAGCGCATCGTGGACGCCGGCAACAGCGTGGTCGTGGTCGAGCACGACATGGATGTCGTCTCTCATAGCGACTGGATCATCGACCTCGGTCCCGGCGCCGGCGAGGAAGGCGGCCGTATCGTGTCGTCGGGGACGCCGCGAGAGGTCGCCGCGGCCGGCGGGAAGACCGCTGGCTATCTTGCCCGTCGCTTGAAACAGTAACGGGCGCGCTCATCACCCATTTCGCAATTGCGTTCTGCGTCGCGGAGACCGGACCCCGACTTTCGCCATGTTGACTTTCCGCCGCCCCGCTCCCCATACTTCGAAAAAGAATAACAAGACCAAATCATAAGACGATCTTTGAGGGAGGATAGGATGCCCACTTCACGCAGGCAGCTGCTGAAGAGCTCGGCGGCTGCCGCCGCCGCACTCAGCCTCGATTGGACACGGGCCCAGGCGCAAGCCGAGAATTTGCGCATCGGCTTGATCTACGACCTCACCGGTCCGTTTGCCGCCGGCGGCTCGGTCGCCTCCTCGGTCGGCGCGCAGATCGCCATCGACCTCGTCAACGAAAAGGGCGGCATCGGCGGCAAGACCAAGATCGTGCCGGTCGCGGCGGACTCTCAGAGCAAGGCCGACGTCGCCATCAACGAGGCCGAGCGGCTGATCAGCCAGGAAAAGATCGACATCATCAACGGCGTCTATTCCAGCGCGCATGCGGTGCCGATGGCGGCGAAGGTCGAGCAGCAGAAGAAGATCCTCTGGATCACCACCGCGGTCTCGACCGCCGTGTTCAAGGACAAGAACCTGCAATATGTGTTTCGCGCGCAGATCCATTCCGATCAGTACGGCCAGGCCTTCGCGGGCTTCGTCGCCGAGCACGCGCAAGGCAAGCTCGGCATGGACCCGAAGGACGTCAAGGTCGCGCTGATCCACGAGGACGGCCCTTACGGCGTCGGCGTCGCGGCGGCCGACGAGGCCTATGCCAAGCAGGCGGGCATCCAGGTGGTGATGCGCGAAGGCTATTCGGCTTCCGCGCCCGATCTCTCGGTGCTCGTGACCAAGCTCAAGCGCGCCAAGGTCGATGTGATCTCGCACGCCGGCTACAACCCCGACATCACCCTGTTCCTGCGCCAGGCCCGCGAGAGCGGATTGCGCTTCAAGATGCTGTTCGGCGCGGGCGCCGGCTACAGCCAGCTCGACAAGCTGCGCGCGACCTTCGGCCCCGACATCGACAATTTCTGCAACATCGATCCGGTGCCGGCGCAACTGCTCGATGCCTCCAAGCTCGCGCCTGGAATCGGCGACCTGACCAAGACCATGGTCTCGCGCTACCAGGCCAAGACCAGCGCCACCGACGTGCCGCCGCATTGCTCGATGGGTTTCAACCAGACCTGGATCTTGCTCAACAACGTGCTGCCGGTCGCCAAGGAGAAGTACGGCAGCTTCGAGCCCGAGGCCATTCGCAAGGCCGCGCTCGACGTCGACATTCCAGCCGGCGGCACCATCCAGGGCTATGGCGTGAAATTCTTCCCGCCGGGCACGCCGATGTCCGGCCAGAACGAGCGCTCGACCCCGGTGGTGATGCAGAATGCCGGCGAACACATCTCGGTGGTGTGGCCGACGAACATCCGGACGCGGGACCCGGTGTTTCCGCTGCCGAAGGGCTCGACCTACGGGACGTGAGGCTACGCGCCGCGCCGACGGTGCACCCTTTCCCCTTGCTTGCGGGAGAGGGTGGCTCGCCGCGAAACGGCGAGACGGGTGAGGGTTGCCTCCGCGAGCAAACCTCTCTCATTTTAAACCGCGGAGAGAACCCCTCATCCGGCGCTATAGCCGAAGCTACGCTTCGGCGTTCTTGAGAACGGCGGCCGAAGGCCGCCTATGCCACCTTCTCCCGCAAGGGGAGAAGGATTGGCACCGTGCCTGCGGCTAGCTCAGTGAGTTCATCACGCCCTACATCATCACCCTTCGTCCCTCCTCCGCCGCCCAGTATCCCGCGTAGTTCACCTTGATTGTCTCGTACGCCAGCGCGAGGTCCGACAGCGGCTGCCGTCCCGTCGCGGCGCATTCCATGAAGTCCTGGATCTCCTGGAGATAGCCGCGCGTCCACTCCTCTTCGAGGCAGACATATTGCCAGCCGGTTTTGCGGTCGACCTTCTCGGTGATGTAGACGGAGGCGAGTTTCTCCTCGGAGGTCTGGTAGCTCATCAGATGATCATTCGGCGTGATGTTGGCGAACAGCGAGCCGCCTGACGTGTAGGTCTCGATCAGATTGCGCACGCCGCCCATGATCATGTCGCCGGAGAACACGGTGGCCTTGGTGCCGTCCGAAAACGTCGCGGTCAGCGTGCCCCAATCCTCGACGTCGACAGGATTGGCCTTGATGTAGGTGCGCTCCTCCGGCTTGAGGATGGCCGTGACATTGCCGACATCGCCGCTGACGCTGGCGACGCGGATGGTTTCACCGCGCGCCTTGGCCTCGACCTGCTTGAGATACAGCACCGCCGAGAGCGGATGGCAGCCCATCCGGATCAGCGAGCCGCCCCCGGTCATCGCCCATTGCGCGGCATGGGCCGCATGCGATCCGGAATGGCTCTCCTCGCCCTTCATGAACAGGATTTTGTCCTTGGTCGCTCTCAGAATCTCCGCGGTCTTGGTCACGGCCGGCGCGTAGATCCAGTCCTCGGCATACATGAAGAGCTTTCCGGTGCGCTCGATCGCGGCACGCGTGGCGTCCATCTCTTCCAGCACGCGCTCATACATCAGCGCCTTCGGCACATGCCTGCCGATCGGCTGCCGGTCGCCGTCGCGGCCGAAATAGCCGGCGAACGGCTTTTCGCAGATCACATGCTTGCCGGCCTGCATGGCGGCGACGATCATCCCCGCATGAAGATTGGGCGGCGTGCAGATGTCGATGACATCGAGCTCGCGGTCTGCGATCAGCTCGGCGAAGCTGCGATAGACCCGTTGGATCTGGTGGCGGCCGGCGAATTCGACGACATGGTCGCCGCGCGCAGCGACCGCCGCGACCTCGACATCCACCCCGTAGACGCGCCGGAACGCATACATATGCAGCTCCGACACGAAGCCGCAGCCGACGAGTCCCACCCTGATCCTGGCCATAGCGCCCCCCGCTTTGGGCGGCACTATAGCGTGCTGGCAGGTCTATTCCACCGAGACCCGCACCACGCCGGCGCTCATCATGCCCAGCGCCTTGGCAGCCGGCACCGAGAGATCGACGATGCGGCCGCGGATGAAGGGGCCGCGATCGTTGACGCGGCACTGAATCGAGCGGCTGCCGTAGGACACCCTCAGCACGCTTCCGAACGGACGCGTCCGGTGCGCGCAGGTCAGCTCACCTTTCCCGGCTTTTCCGTAGCTGTAATAGGAGGCAAGCCCGCTTTCGGCCTGGGCAAAGGAAACTGCAGAAAGCGAAAACGTAGCAAGGCAAGAAAATAACGTGGTCTGCGCTCGCACGGCACCCCTCCGGGTTGGCCTGCCCCGGGCGCAAACGTTTGTCGGTTCCCGTGGGTTCCTGAGCCACTGCCGGGCCGCGCCCGGCAGTGCCATCACAGTTCTGTTACTGTTTGTGGAATACGAGCGTCCGAACCTCGATGCTCTCGCGCGGCGCGGCATCGGCCGGCGTGGTCGGATCGACGAACGCGGCGTGCGGCCCGAAGCGGGTGCGGCCATCGGTTGCGGAATCGTAGCACTTGAGCAGCAGTGCTTCGTCCGCCGTCATCTCGGGGAAATAGAACCAGCGATGGTTCGGATTGTATTTCACCGAATAGATTTCGCCGCGACGGTTGGGATAGATCAGATCCGAGGCGACGAGATCGTCGGGCGCAACCGTCGTGCCGTCGGCCATCGCCAGCGGCGAATCTCGCAAAGGACCGCGGATCGGCCGCCACAGATTGATCACCTGGACGCGGCCCTTCAGCAACTCTTCGGCCTCGTCGGGCAGATGCTCGCGCACGCGGTTGGCGCCTGAGACGGCGGTCTGATCCACGTGGACGCGCGTTGCCGGCTGACGCGGGCCACCGTCGCGGATGTCCGCGGCACCCTCAACGCGCCTGCGCACGGTATGGTCGAAGATGACGACGCGGTCGGCTTTCAGCGTTGCGCGCAGGAAGGCCTCGACGGCGGGATAGTAGACCGCCTTGATTTCCTCCTCATTAGAGAAGTCCTTCACCTGATGTGGATGCCGCACCAGCGCAAAGCCTTCGCGGTCGAGCGAGATGTTTTGTGCGATCAGCCGGGCATCGAAGATCGGTACCTGATGCGGCTCCGGCAATGACGTGCTTTTGGGCTCGCCAGGCGGTGGATCGAAGGCGTAAGTGCGCGGCTTGCCCGAAACCGGCGCGAGGTAATTGAGTTCAGCGGTGACGAAGGGAAGCGATTCGATTTTTGTTTCTTGCAGGCCCATGGCCGGTCTCCCGATGTGGTCGTCTGGATGATTTTTGAAGACACCGGGCGTACTGCAAGGGAGTTGGTGCAAATAGCAATGCGAGTGCTGTCGCTGGCATGAAACGCAGAACAAACGCATCGCGAAATCCGGCCGGGTTGGAATGCGCCCTGCCCGCTTCACGGATGCTTGAGAGCCTTTTGAGATCTCGTGCCCCGGACGCAGCGCATCACGCAGTGGTACGCTGCTGAGCCGGGGCCTATCTCACCGGGAGCATCTGTGCGGCATGGGTCCCGGCTCTGCGCAGTAGCGATCTCGGCCGCCTCGAGCTTCTGCTTGATCAGACCCCAGTGAAGGTAGAGGTCGATTTCGCTCTGCTCGTCCGCGACCAGCCGAACATTATCGCGTCGGCCAGCATGAGACGGATCATTCCGCCGCCTCGCCGCGAACAGGCTGGCGCTTGGCGATCAGCTCGCGCGTCAGCGGGATCAGCTCACGGCCATACTCGATGGCATCGGGAAGCGGATCGAAGCCGCGGATCAGGAAATGGCTGACGCCGAGGTCGCAATAGTCGCCGAAGACCTCGGCGACCTGCTCGGGCGTGCCGACCAGCGCGGTGGTGTTGCTGTTGGCGCCGGTGAGCTTTGCGATCTCGGTCCACAGCCGCTTGTCGATGCGGCTGCCCTGGTCGGCGAGCGAGAGCAGACGCCGCGCGCCAGCGGTGGCATGGCCGTCGGCGGGCTTGCGATAGCCGGTCTTGTCCTGGAGCGCGGTGGCGCGCGCAAGAATCTCGTCCGCCTTTTCCCAGGCCTGCTTCTCGGTCGGAGCGATGATCGGCCGCACCGAGAGGCTGAAGCGCGGCGTCCGACGGCCCTGCCTGACGGCCGCATTGTGAACCCGCGAGGTGACGTCGCGCACCTGCGCATAGGATTCACCCCACAGCGCAAAGGTGTCGGCATGCTTGCCCGCGACGTCGATCGCAGCGTCAGAGCCACCACCGACGAAGGTGTAGATGCCGGCCTTCTGCAGCGGCTTCATCTGCGAAAAACCGTTCTCGACGTTGTAGTACTTTCCGCTGTAGTTGAACGGCTTCTCGCTGGTCCATTCCAGCTTCACCACGTCGAGAAACTCGCTGGTGCGGGCGTAACGCTCGTCCTTGTCGTCGAGCGTATTGCCGTCCTGCCTAAGCTCGGCTGCATTGCCGCCGGTGATGACGTGGAGCGAGACGCGGCCTCCATAGAGTTGGTCAAGCGTCGCAAGCTGCCGCGCGAGCAGCGTCGGCGCGGTAAAGCCCGGTCGCTGCGCGATCATCACTTTCAACGATTTGGTGATGGTCAGCACATGCTGTGCGACCTGGAGCGCATCGGCGTGGTTGAATGGAACGCCAGCAGCGCACGATCGAAACCCGCGAGCTCATGCGCCTTCGCCACCGTCTCGATATAGGCGGCATCGAGCACCGGGCCCTGGCGTACGATGGTCTCGGAAGCATTGCTGTTGGCGATAAAGCCGATGAACTCGACCGACATGATGTTCTCCCTGAATGTTTGGCGGCAGGCTAGAGGCCCAATGCGGCACGGCCGAGGCCGGTGCGCGTGGAATCGTCCTGCGGCGTGTGCACGCGACCGCACAGGACGTCGCGATAGTGCCGCTCCAGCGGATTGGCGCGGGACAGGCCGTGATTGCCGGTCAGCGACAAGGCATTCTCGACCGCGGCGACGGCGTTATTGGTGACGGCCAGCTTGATGACGTTGGACTCGGCCGCGGAAAGCGCGACACCGTCATCGAAATCACCGGCAAAGGATGCGATCAGCCGTGCATTGACGATGAGCCGCGCCTCGATCGCGCCAAGGATCTCCTGCGCCCGCGGCAAGGTCGCAAGCGGCGCGCCCAGGCTGGCAGGGACCCGCTGCTTCAGGAACCCGACCAGCCAGTCGCGTGCAGCCCGCGCAACGCCGTCATAGATCGCGGCGACAAAGATCGTGTGGACCGTCGCCTGCGCCACATCAGGTGCGCGCCAGTCCGCCGGCTCGCGCACATCGATCTCGGCATCGAGGGGTATCACGACGTCCTCGAAGATGACGTCGTGGCTGCCGCTGGCCCGCAGGCCGTGATGATCCCATGTCTCGACGATGCGCGTGCCTGGCAGGCCCGCCGGCACCAGGAACTGTCCAACGCGCGGCTCGGCTTCGTCCGTCCGCGCCCAGACCAGATACCATTTCAGGATCGGCGATCCCGTCGAATAGATCTTGTGCCCCGAGAGCCGCCAGCCGGTCTCGGTCCGACGTGCAATGGTCGCGGGCAGGCCGCCGCGCGCAGGCGAGCCCAGTTCGGGCTCGACGCGGAGCGCATTGACGAGCGCAAGGCCTTCGACGCTCTCGCGCGCGAGCTTGCGCGACAGCCGCGCCGGCCAGGTCGGGCTCCGTGCCATCACCAGATGGTTGATGTAGTGCATCGACAGCACCAGCGCTGTCGACGGATCGGCCTTGCCGATGATGCCGAGGACGCGGGCGGCGTATCGTGCGCCAGCTCCGGCCCCGCCATGGGCGGCAGGCACCGTCAGCGACAGCAGGCCTGCTTCGGAAAGCTCGCGAAAGTTCTCGAACGGGAAGCTGCCGGTGCGATCGTGCTCGGCCGCGCGGGCGGCGAAAGCCTCGGCCAGCGCCTCGGCACGTGCGATGTAGTCGGGCTCGTGATGCGCCGCGCGGCCCTTGGCGATCGAAGTCACCATGTGGCGTCCAATCCGAGCAGGCCAAGGATCTGGCGGCGCAAATCCACCAGATACGGATCGCCGCGATGGCGCGGATAGGACCGGTCGACACGGATGTCTGCCTTCACACGCGCCGGGCGGTCGCTGAACACGATGACGCGGTTGGCGAGCACCAGCGCCTCCTCGGCGTCATGCGTCACCAGCAGCGTGGTAAAACCCTTGCGCTGCCACAGTGAGACCAGCTCGGCCTGCATGGTGATGCGGGTCAGCGAGTCGAGCTTACCGAGCGGTTCGTCGAGGATGAGGATTTTGGGATCATTGACCAGTGCGCGGGCCAGCGCGACGCGCTGCGCCATGCCGCCCGAGAGCTGGTGCGGATAGGCATTGCGGAAGGACGATAGCCCGACGAGATCGAGCGCGGCATCGACGCGATGACGCTGGCTCTTCAAGATGCCCTGCGCCTCCAACCCGAGCGCGACGTTGTCCCAGACCGTGCGCCAAGGAAACAAGGTGGGATCCTGGAACACGACGACGCGCGACGGGTGCGGTCGCGTGATGCGCGCCTCGTCCTCGCGCAGCGTTCCGGACCGGGGCTTGTCGAGGCCTGCGACGAGGCGCAGCAGCGTGGACTTGCCGCAGCCGGAGGGGCCGAGCAGCGCAACGAACTCGCCCGGCTCGACGGAGATGCTGACGTCGCTGAGCACCGGCAGCTCGGCGCCGTCGATGTCGAAGGCGTGGCTGACCTGCTCGATGTCGAGCGCGGCACCGGCCGCCGGGTGAGCGTCGAAGTCAGCCAGTGCGGTTGCGGCTACCATTTCACTGTCCCCTTTTGCCAAACCAGCAGGCGATCGCGGATCGCAAACAGCAGCGTGATCGCGCCGGAGCAGAGCAACGACATCACGATCAGCGCCGCATACATGTTGGCATAGGCGGCCCAGCCCTGCGCCCATTGCAGGTACCAGCCGAGCCCTGCCTTGACGCCGATCATCTCGGCGACGACGAGCACGGCAAAGGACGAGCCGAGCCCCATGAACAGGCCCACGAAAACGTGCGGCAAGGCCGCGGGGATCGCGACCTTCAGCACCAGGAAGGAAGGCTTCGCCCCGAGCGTCCGCGCGACGTCGTAATATGCGTTGCTCACGCTCGCGACACCCGACCAAGTCAGCACGGTGACCGGGAAGCCGGTTGCCAGCGCGATCAGAAAGCTCGATGCGCTCCAGCTCGACGGAAAGGTGAAGAAGGCGATCGGCAGCCAGGCGGTCGCCGGCAACGGGCCGATGAAGCGCAGCACCGGATGCACCCAATAGCCGACCGCGCGCGACCAGCCGATCGAGACGCCGGTCAGGAAGCCGACCGTCGCGCCGATCAGATAGCCGCCGAGCTGGAGCTTGACCGAGGCGAACACGCTGTCGAGCAGTTTTGGCAGATCGTCGGTGTAGACCTCGATGATCGATTGCGGCGGCGGAAAGAACGGCAACGGTAGCCAGGCGAATTTTGCCGTCGCGACTTCCCACAGGGTCAGGACAACGCCGAGCACGACGAGCCACGGCGCGCGCTGGCGCAAGGCCCGGCCCGTCGAACCGAGGTAATCGGCGCCGACCGTCCCGAACAACGCGATCGCTGCGATGACAAACGCGGCAATGCCGAGCGAATGGGTCCGCGACCAGTCGCCGACGTCCTCCCACCACAGGCAGGACAGGCCGAAGGCAATCCACGCCACGCTGGCGAGAATGCCGGCACCGGAGTCCCGGACCCAGCTCGTCAGCCAGGGTGCGCGCGAGAGGCGCGGCGCGCCGGAGGCAAGGCCGTCAGACAGCGAATACGTCGACATAGATGCGCTCCGCGAATCTGGCCGTATCGGTGCTCTGCTTGAACACCTGCACGCTCTTGAGATCGTCGGCATAGGCCTTGAGCTCGCGCTTTAGCACTTCGCCGACGGGGTGATGGTGATGAGTGTGGTAGCGCACCATGCCCTCGATATCCGTGAGCGACGCCGTCTTCGGCGCGTAAGGCTGGAACGATTTCGCCGTCACAGACGGATTTTGCGCGGTGAACATCGCGGCATCAAGCAGCGCCTGCGTCAGGGCGCGCGCGACCAGCGGCTCCTCGCGCACCAGGCTGCCGCGCAGGCCGAGGATGCAGCAGCTCTTGTCGCGATACTCGCCATCGAGATTGGAGGCGACCTCCTTGTACTGGCTGTCCTTGAGCCAGAGATAACCCAGCGGGTCGGACGACAGGAATGCCTGCACCTCGCCCTTCTCGACGGCGACGTTGAGAAGGTTGCCGGGATAGGCGCGCCAGTCGACATCCTTGTTCGGATCGATACCGAGCTTGGCGAGCTGAATGGAGAAGAAATTCTTGTCTGGGCCGCCGAGATCACCGACCGCGACGATCTTGCCCTTGAGATCGGCAAGCTTGCTCACGCTGGAATCGGCGCGGGTCAGGACCCGCATGCAGCCACCGTGGGTGCCGGCGGCAATCTTGACGTCAAAGCCCTGCTCCAGCGGCTTTAGCCAGCGCAGCGCCATGCCGAGACCGGCATCGCTCTTGCCGGTTGCGATGGCCTCGAGCAGCTGGTCGGTCGAACCGGAATAATTGATGAGCTCGATGTCGAGATTATGCTTCTGGAACAAGCCGTGCTCGATGGCGACCGGCACCGGGGCGAGACAGACCGCGCCCGCGTTCCAGGATAGCTTGAGCTTGCGCGGCGCGCCGGTGAGCGCGGGCACATCCGACGCAGTCCGGCACAGCGGAAACTCCGAGAGATCGACGCCGGGCGCGATTGTCCGCGGCGCAAAGGCCTGTGCCGCACCGAAGGCACCGAGCGGCGCAGCGAATGCCGCAGCTAATCCCGCCTGGAGCAAATGGCGCCGGTCGAGCCTCGATCCGTCGCGCTTGTCGTCGTCGTTCATCCGTCTCCACTCCTGCGCTGGCACGGCTCCGCCATCGGCACAACAGCTTGCGTTGCGCCTGTTCCGTGCGGACCTGCGTCGAGAGAAAATCTTTTCGCCGGCGCCTGCTCGGTGCCTTGATGCGATGCGCAAATCATGCGGCGCGTTCGCCGTATCGTCAATGAAATGGAATTTCGAATGTGGCACGAAGCGAAGTCATTCTCTCCACCGGTGCGTGCGAGGACGACGAAAGGATTTCCGCCGATGGATCGATTGACGGAGCACGGGGCTACTCCCTCTCCTGCTTCATTTTTGCGCAGCATCAGTGGCGCATACCGCACGTTCTCGAAATCGGCGCCTCGCTGAAACGTCCTTGCCGATCGCGCGCGCAATACGGTTAGCCATTTCATTGACCGCGCATCATGCGGCCATAGACTTGATCGTCTCGATGCATCGTTCGCTCACGCGTCGTGGGCAAAGCAACAAGACAGGCCACATGAGCATCAACTCCCTCGATCATTCCATCGCGCGCCGGCTCGCTGCATCGCTGCTTGCCGCCGCCATCACCCTGTCGACGGCCGCGGCGTCGTTCGCAGCCGATGCCGTCGTGCTGCGGGTCGGCGACCAGAAGGGCGGCAATCGTTCGCTGCTCGAGATCTCGGGCTACGCGAAGGATCTGCCTTACAAGATCGAGTGGTCGGAATTCCCCGCGGCAGCTCCAATCCTGGAGGCGCTCAACGCCGGCGCGCTCGACGTCGGCTATACCGGCGACCTTTCGTTCCTTTCCGTCTACGCGGCCGGCGCGCCGATCAAGGCGATCGGCGGCACAAGGTCGGATGCCAAGACACAAGCCATCCTCGTGCGCCAGGATTCCCCGATCAAATCGGCCGCCGACCTCAAGGGAAAACGCCTCGCCGGCACGCGCAGCGGCTGGGGCCAGTTTCTGATCGACGCCACGCGGGAGAAGGCGCAGATCAGGCTGGAGGACGCGACCTTCGCGCCGCTCGGCCCGGTCGACGCCAAGATCGCGCTGGTTGCGGGCTCGATCGACGCCTGGGCGGTGTGGGAGCCCTACGTCTCGTTCGCGACGCTCAAGGACAAGGCCCGCGTCATCGCCAATGGCGAGGGCCTGACGCCGACCATCACCTTCATCGTCGCTTCCGACAACGCCATCGCCACCAAGCGCGCAGCGGTGCAGGACCTCGTGCAGCGGCTGAACAAGGCGCGGCTGTGGTCGCTGGATCATCTCGGCGAGTACGCCAAGAGCACGGCCGAGTTGACCAAGCTGCCGGAGGATGTGCTGCTCTCGGCCTACACCGCGCAGCGCACCAGCCCGATTCCGATCGACGAGAACGTCGTGAAGGAGGTGCAGGAAGCCTCCGACCGCTCGACGCGCTACGGCATCCTGCCGAAGAAGCTCGACGTCAGCAAAGCCGTCGACCGCAGCTTCACCGCTGCGGCCGCGGGATCGAACTAGGCGGAGGCGGCGGGATGCGCGGGCTCCGTCTCAACGCTGGCCCGCTGCATCTCGCCGCGATCTTACTCGCGCATTTGGCCTGCATGAGCCTGATCGTGTGGCTGTCGCTTTAGACGCCAGCCAGGACCCCCGCTCGCCGGCCCGGCCTTAAGGAAAAAATCAGGACAACATAAGGAACCCATAAGGACTTACGAGACGCCGCTGGCCTAGCATCGACCGTGTGATCGCGTCGGTAACAGGATGCCTCATCCCGCGGCTTGTCCAGGCAATCACAACTCGCTCTCGGGTTGCCGATCCCGACTGGACGGGCTTACAGTGATCCGCCCTGCGGCCGTCGACGCTTGCAATGGGAAGGCGACCTTCGGGCTGGAGATCAGCGCCATGTCAGCCGATCAGTATCTTCGTTACGATCCGTCCGTCGAACACATCCTGCCGGAGGAAGCGGCGGCGGTCGAGGAGATCGTTGCTTCGATTTCGCGAACGAGTGATCGCACTTTTCGCAAAAACAAGCATGGGACCCGGCAGCAGCACGCCAAGGGCGCCGGCTATCTCCGGGGCGAGCTGATCGTCTACGACAATTTGCCGGATCATCTGCGCCAAGGCCTGTTCAAGCAGGCTGGCCACTTCCCGATCATCGTCCGCCTCTCCACCGCATTCAACAGGAGCGATCGTGTACGTTCGCCGCGAGGGTTTGCCATCAAGGTTTTGGGTGTGACGGGGGCTAAGGCGCTCGGCGACGACGATTCGACGAACCAGGATCTCCTGCTCGTCAATCACCCCAGCTATTTCGCGGATGCGATGGCCTATATGCGCGCACAGCACAAGGTCGAGCACACCCTGTTCCTGCCTGATCTGGCGTACGGACCCATAGGCTTTTTGGCGCGCGCCCTGGTCGCCGCATCGGACAGAACAGGCATTCCGATCCCGATCGTCTTGAAAGCGCTCGGTGATGCCGGCAGCAACATCCTCGGAGAGACCTTTCACACCGAGGGTGCATTGCGGTTTGGCGATTATATCGCAAGGCTTCGCCTGATGCCGATGTCGGCGTCGGTTCGCCAACTCACCGGCCGACCCTGCCACGATGCCGATGATGCCGTGCTGAACAGCGTCGTTGCCTTCTTCAAGGATAATGCGGCCGAGTACGAATTATTCGCCCAGCTCTGCACCGACCTCGAGCGAACACCGATCGAAGATGCCTCGATCGACTGGCCTGAAGACGTCGCGCCGCCGCAAGCACTCGGCAAGATCACGCTTCCGCGCCAGACCGCCGACAGCCCCGCGCGTCGCGTCTATTCCGACGAGGTGCTTTCGTTCGATCCATGGCGATGTCTCGCCGCGCATCAGCCGCTCGGCTCGATCATGCGATTGCGCAGGGATGCCTACCGTGCCTCCCGCACGCTGCGGCAGCAGCAAAATCAATTCAAGGTCAAGCAACGGCCCGGCGAACCGCGAGAGATCGCGGACCTGCCGGATTGAGCCGATCAGCGTCCCGCAATATCGGGCCCGGTGTCCCGGCCTGCGTCGAAAAAGGATGCCGAGCGCAGCGGATCATTGGGATCAAGCGTCTCTGCCAGCGATGCGATCACCTGGCAGGAGCGGTCCCGCCACTTGGCAGCCCTTTGCGCTTGTCCGAGGCTCTCATAGAGCCCCGCGGTCGTGCGGTAAACCCGCCAGGTGGCATGCGGCAACCTGGCATGGCGGAGGATCGACATGGCCGCCGACAGATGCCCGCCGGCGAGTTGCGCATCGTGCTTCAGCATCGCAATTCTCGCCATGGCCTCGTAGCACAGCGCGAGAAACGGCCGGTCAGGTGCCGCGCTCGTCACCTCGTGAAACTGGCTGGCCGAGCCCTGGGCACGGTCCAGATCGCCGATCGCGATCCAATAGTCGCAGCAAGTCAGCAGATAATGGGGGATGACCAGCGACTCCATCGGCACCCGGTCGACCTCCATTCGCCGCTCCATCGCATCGAGATGCTGCCGCGCCCGAGCCAGGTCGCCCATCCTGACATAAGCTCGCGCCAGCAGATTCCTGCCAACGAAGAAGGTGAACGGATTGGCCTCGATCATCGGGCCGAGCGCATCCTCCGCACGCCGTGACGCGCTGCCATATTCCTCCGCCTCGGAGTACAGCCATCCGATCGCGAGATGACACAGCGCGACGGCCTGCGGATTTGCATTCCGCTCCGAGATAGCCAACGCGGAGACGAGGTTTCGTTGCGCCTGGCCCCATTCGCCGAGATAAATCTGGGCAAACGCCTCGACCGATTCATAAAGCACGAACAGATAGACGTCACCGACCAGGCGGGCGAGCTCCTTTCCCCTGGTCGTCGCATCGCAGCAGGCCGGATAATTCGCGCGCAGAAACTCCAGCACCATTTCCATCGAGCAGCGTCGCAGCCGCATGCTCAGATCCTGCTCTCCGGTGATCAGTGCTGACGCACGCTCGGCAAGGTCCGCATTCTCACGATCCCAGCCGCGGAGCATCAGCTTCAGATTGGCAACGTTGCCCTGGACCAGAGCGCTGAATGCGGCGTCGTCGATCGCCCTGCTTTTGATAAGGGCCTGTTCCGCAACAGGCAGGCTCTGGCGCCGATCGACGTAAAGACAGAATCTGCTGAGATCGACCAGCGCGTTCACCTCTTCGCGCACGTGCCCGTTCTCCGCCGCGTGCGCCACGATAGCGCTGAGATCCTGCAGGGAATTCAGGAAATCTCCACTGGCCCGCCAGGCCCAGGCGCGCTGAAGCAGCAACTTCAGACGTGTCGTCACCCGAAATTCCGGCGGCAGATGCGGCACCAGCTCCAAGGCGCGGGACAGGTAATTGGCGGCCTCGCGCGTGCTGAACCTTCGCGCCGAGCCCTCGGCCGCCGCGCCCAGATAATGCATCGCTTTCGGGAAATCACGGCCCAGTTCGAAATGGCGCGCGACAACGGCGGCGATCTCCGCAGCCTGCGGCCCATAGCCCTGCTCGAGCCCCGCCCCAAGCAGCGCATGGGTTTTCGCGCAGCGCGCTGGTGCGAGCCGCTGGTAGAGGATCTCCTGGTAAAGCGCGTGCTGGAACGCATAGCGACCGGAGACGCTTCCGTTCGGCCACTCGGTCATGCCGGCCCCGACGATAATGCGATCGGTCCGTGCCAGGTCCTCGCACATCTGCTCGACATCCAGCACGGGACGGTCCAGCGCACCGGCGATATGGAGCGCGGAAAACTCCGCTCCCGCCGCACTGGCGACCTCGAGCAGGCAGCGCTCGTCTTCGGTGAGGTGATCGATCTGCTGCTTGATCATTCCTTCCAGATCGCGCGGCATGCTGTCATGCGAGGCCGCGTCTTCGCTGACCAGCCGCCAGCCCAATTCGTGCTCGACCAGTGCACCCTGCGCCACGAGATGATCGAGCAGAGACGACACGAACAGAGGATGCCCGCCGGTTCGCGCGAAGATGCGCTCGACCAGCTCTCTGGCAAAATCGGCCGAGTTGAAGCGCAGGGACAGATAGCGTTCGACGTCGGTGCCGGTCAGTCGATCGAGCGCGAGCTCGGTGGCGTGTCCGTGAATCCGCAAGTCCTGATGAACGGCACGGATAGGATGTCCGCCGACGGCGACTTCCATCGGCCGGTAGGTGGCGAGCACGAGGATAGAAGCCCTCCGATCCCGCCGCGCCAGCCGGGAGAGCACATCCACGGTGGCAAAGTCGCTCCAATGCAGATCTTCCAGGATGATCACCCATGGTCGCGTGACAGCGAGATGTTCCATGAGATCGGAAAATTCGCGCAGCATGCGCTCCCGCGTTGCGCCAAAGACCTCATGCTGGAATGTGGCCCGCTCTGCTTCGCCGAGGAAACCGGGCATCTGCGCGAGCCAGGTCGGCGCGTGCTCGCGGATGGACGTCAGCAGCGATGCTCCATCGGTGCGACGGCAGCACTCGTTCAGCGCTCCGATCAGCGGAAGAAAGGCCTCATGGGTGCCGAACAACTCGTTGCAGCTACAATGCAGCACGCCCAGTCCCTGCTGGTTCATCCTGTCGAGCGTCATTTGCAAGAGGGTGGTCTTGCCGATCCCGGCCTCGCCGGTGATGAAGACGACCTGACGCTGTCCGGTGCGAGCGAGTTGCAATGCCTTCTCCAGCGTGTCGAGTGCCCCGGTGCGCCCGACTCTCCAGTGCCGGCGTCGATCGACGACCTGCTCCGTGACGGAAGCGGTCTCTTCTTCGGGCGCCCGCTCGATCGCAGGCAAGTCGGCGGTCGCGACCGGCGCAATGAAACGATAGCCGCGCCGCGTGACCGTCTCGATGTAATTGGGGGACTGCCTGTCGTCGCCGAGCACCGAGCGTAGCGCGTTCACGGCAACGGCGAGGCTCGACTCGCTGACGTGCAGATCGGACCAGACCGCGTCGAGCAACTCTTCCTTGGTGACGAGCTCACCGGGCCGACCGACGAGATAGCAAAGAACCTCGAACGGCTTCGGCGCCAGCGCGATCCGCTCCCCGCCTCGCCACAACAGCGCGTTGGCACGGTCGAGGCGGAATTCACCAAAGGCAAGCGCGTCTCTACGCACGGCTCAGACCCCCGGATGCTCGCCCATCTTAAGGGAAAGCTCAGCCAAATGTAAGGACGCGATAAAGACCTGCGCCCTGCGCCGGCACTAGCATTGGCCTGTCCATTTCAGAGACGCCGGCAAGGCGTCGGACGGCCTTTTCATCACGCTGTCATTTCAGTCGGCAGGCAGTCGATGCCTGAATTTTGGCAAGGAGTTGGCCATGAGCATTCTAAAACATCTGGCGATCTCGCCTCTCGCTTTTGCCATTCGCCATTACGACATCAGGGTCATATTGGGCCTCACCGTCCTCAGTCGCATCTTCCTCGTCGCCATCTACCTTGCGTGCGGCGGCCCGGGCCTGTCCGAGTTCGATCTCGCCAACGCCATCGCGCTGCCATGAGCTCGGGACCGCTCGAATGGTGCATCGAGATCGCGATCATCGTCGCGATCTGCATCGGGATTGTCGTGGGCGGGCATGGCCGGCTCGTCGTGCCGCATCACCGGGTTCAGCGCGCGCAAGCCGATCGGGCCGCTTGCATTCAGCGGCCCTCAAACCTCTTCAGCGTCGTCGCCCTGCGGCGAGCGGGTCCGCCCGTTTGATCGATCACCAATACGCGCGGTGATAGTGCCGGTAATACGGCCGGTAGTAGCCGTAACGAGGGCCGAAATACGGGCGGTAAGGCCGATAGTAGCGCGGATAAGCATAGGCCGGACCATAGCCGTAATAGGCCGGCGCATAACCATAGCCGTAGCCCGGGTATCCGTAGCCGCCATAATAGGGCCCGCCGCCATAGTAGCCATAGCCATAGGGCGCGCTGCTGGCGATGGCACCTGCGATGATCGCGCCAGCGGCAAGGCCGCCGAGACCCCATCCAAAACCTCGGCCGCGCCAGTGCACCTGCCTGACATCGTCGCCGACGGCGGCCTTCATGGTTGCGACATTGGTGGGCAGCGGAGCCGCCGCCGCCTGCTGAATCCCCCCCGCCATGACCGCGGCGGCGAGCGAACCGGCGACTGCCGTTTTCCAGACCCTCATCGTCTTACTCCTTTCTGACGTTTGGCTTGGACATGGATCGCAGCGCCATCATCGGGCATCCTGGCGCGAGGTCAAAGCCTCGAGTTTTGCGTGCACCGCACAAGACGCATGCCTCCATTCTGATCAACCGGTACCTGACGGGCTCGACAACCTTGCCGCGAGTGACACCGGCAGGACGGTGCCTGGGGCCCGATCACGGCGGCAAAGCATTAAGCTTCCGGCGCATTCGCAACCAACAACCACCTTCCCGATTTACTATTCGTGCCGTTACTATCGGTTCCAAATGAGCGCGGCCGGGAGGCTTCTCGCGAGCGCAAGAGTTGTGGGAGGATGACATGAGTGCCGCGAGACCCGAGCCGCTTGCCCGTCAGGCGCTGGCGTTTGTCCTGGCCGGCGGACGCGGCAGCCGGCTGCTGGAGCTGACCGACCGTCGCGCCAAGCCTGCGGTCTATTTCGGCGGAAAATCCCGCATCATCGATTTCGCGCTGTCGAACGCGGTGAACTCGGGCATCCGCCGCATCGCCGTCGCCACCCAGTACAAGGCGCACAGCCTGATCCGGCACCTTCAGATGGGCTGGAACTTCTTCCGCCCCGAGCGCAACGAGAGCTTCGACATCCTCCCGGCGAGCCAGCGCGTCTCCGAAAACATGTGGTATGTCGGCACGGCCGATGCAGTCTACCAGAACATCGACATCATCGAATCCCACGCCTGCCGCTTCATCGTCGTTCTCGCCGGCGACCATATCTATAAAATGGATTACGAGGTGATGCTGCGCCAGCACGTCGACAGCGGCGCCGACGTCACCGTCGGCTGCCTGGAGATGCCGCGCCAGGAATCTTCCGGCTTCGGCATCATGCATATCGACGAGAACGGCTGGATCAAAGAGTTCCTGGAAAAGCCGAAAGATCCGCCGCCGATGCCGGGCAAGCCGGACGTTTCGCTCGCCAGCATGGGCATCTACGTGTTCGACGCAAAATTCCTGTTCGAAGAGCTCAAGCGCGACGCCGAGGATCCGAATTCCAACCACGATTTCGGCAAGGACATCATCCCCTACCTCGTCAAGAACGGCCGCGCCATGGCGCACCAGTATTCGACCTCCTGCGTTCGCTCGGGCAGCGACCCCCGCGCCTATTGGCGCGACGTCGGCACGGTCGACGCCTATTGGGCCGCCAATATCGACCTCACCGACGTAGTGCCCGAGCTCGATTTGTTCGACAGCGCCTGGCCGATCTGGTCCTATTCCGAGATCACACCACCGGCAAAATTCGTCCACGACGAGGAGAGCCGGCGCGGCCAGGCCGTGAGCTCGCTGGTCTCGGGCGGCTGCATCATTTCCGGCGCCTCGCTGCGGCGCTCACTGCTGTTCACCGGCGTGCGCGTCAACTCCTACGCCAATGTCGAGAACGCCGTGATCATGCCCTATGTCAATGTCGGCCGCGGCGCGCGCCTGAAGAACGTCGTGATCGATCGCGGCGTCGAGATCCCGGAAGGGCTCGTCGTCGGCGAAGATCCCGAGCTGGACGCAAGACGCTTCCGCACCACCGAGCAGGGCATTTCGCTCATCACCCAGCCGATGCTCGACAGGCTCAATACATGACGCCTGTTCGCGTCCTCGCGGTCGCCTCTGAAGTCTATCCCATCGTCAAGACTGGCGGTCTCGCCGATGTCGCGGGCGCGCTGCCGATTGCGCTCAAGGCGCATGGCGTCGAGATGCGCACCTTGATGCCAGGCTATCCTGACGTGATGCGGGTGCTGGGGGGAGCCGACGAAATCCGGCGCTGGCCGGATTATTTCGGCGGACCCGGACGTCTGCTCGCCGGCTCGCATGACGGCCTCGATCTGTTCGTGCTCGACGTGCCGCATCTCTACGCACGGCCTGGCAACCCCTACGTGACGCCCGAAGGCGTCGACTGGCCGGACAATGGCGTGCGGTTCGCCGCGCTCTCGCGCATCGCGGCCGATATCGGCCACGGCCTCGTTCCCGCCTTCGTGCCCGACGTGGTGCATGCCCATGACTGGCAGGCCGGGCTCGCGCCGGCCTATCTGCACTATGACAATCGGCCGCGGCCGGCCACCGTGATGACCATCCACACCATGGCCTATCAGGGCAAGTTCGTGCCCGAGCTGATTGGTTCGATTGGCCTGCCGTGGCGCGCCTACGGCGTCAACGACCTCGAATATTTCGGCGGCATCAGTTTCTTGAAGGCCGGCCTGCAATTCGCCGATCGCATCACCACGGTCTCGCCGACCTATGCGCAGGAGATCCAGACCGACGAGGGCGGCATGGGGTTCGGCGGCCTGCTTCGCGCCCGCGCGAACGCGCTGAGCGGAATCCTCAACGGCATCGATGTATCCGTTTGGAATCCGCAAGAAGATCCGCACATCGCCTACCGCTTCGGCGCGGAGGACCTCACGTTCCGGGCCGCGAACAAGGCGGTGCTTCAGCAACAGTTCAATCTGGATTCCTCGGACGAAGCGCCATTGCTCGGCGTCATCAGCCGCCTGTCGTGGCAGAAGGGGCTCGATCTCCTGCTCGAAGCCATTCCGACCATTTTGCGCGAAGGCATGCAGCTCGCTTTGCTCGGCAGCGGCGATCGCGATCTCCAGGATCGCTATCAGGCCGTAGCGCGCGCGAACCCTGGCCGGATCGGGGTCGTGATCGGCTACGACGAGATCATGGCGCATCTGATCCAGGCCGGCTCGGACGCGCTCATCGTGCCCTCGCGGTTCGAGCCATGCGGCCTGACCCAGCTCTGCGCGTTGCGCTACGGCGCCGTGCCCATCGTCTCGCGGGTCGGCGGCCTCGAGGATACCATCGTCGATATCGGCGAGGCCGATAAATCAGGCCGCGATGCCACCGGCTTCAAGTTCGCACCCGTCACCGCGGATGCCCTCGCCGGCACGCTGCGCAAGGCCAACATCGCCTTCCACGACAAGCTGACCTGGCGCCGGCTGCAACTGAGCGGCCTTGCGACCGACGTGTCCTGGCGCAACCGCGCCGGTGACTATGCCGCGCTCTATCGCGGCCTCATGACCGCGCGCGCCTGAGGCGCGACCATCCTCGAATCAATGCTATAGAGCCGCCATGGACCCGTTCTTGATCAAGCTGATCGGCTTTGCCGCCGCGACCTGCACCACCGTGGCCTACGCGCCGCAAGCCATCAAAGTGTGGAAGACCCGCTCCACCGGCGATATTTCGCTCGGCATGTTCCTGGTCATGGTGCTTGGGCTGGCGCTCTGGCTCGTCTATGGCCTGCTGTCGGGCGATGCGCCCCTCGTCGCCGCGAACGCCATCACCATGGTGCTCGCCGGCGGCATCCTGTTCATGAAGCTGAAATACGGGTGAGCCACTCTTCTTCACCTCTCCTCGCTTGCGGGAAGAGGAGAAGATCACCCGCCAAACACATACGACGCCATCGCGACATTCGCGACCTCGTCGACGAAGACGCGCTTGCCCGTGTCGCTGACGGCGGCGCCGGCGGCCACCATCAGCGGCAGCAGATGATCTTCGCGCGGATGGGCCAGGCGCGCACTCGGCGCGTTCTCCCAGTCAACCAGCATCGCGTTGCGCCGCGCCGCGTCCTTGTGGCTGATCGCCTCGTTCAGGTAAGCCTCGAAATCATACGAGACCGGCTTCGATTCGGCACGGCCGAACCCGCGCATGTTGTGATAGGTGAGTCCGCTGCCGACGATCAGAATGCCTTCGTCGCGTAGGGAGGCAATCGCCTGCCCCATCCTGATGTGCTCGGCCGGATCGTAACTCGATCTCAGCGACAGCAGCACGATCGGCATGTCGGCGTTCGGATACATCAGCCCGAGCGGCACGAAGGTGCCGTGATCGAACCCCTGGTTGGGATCCTCCCGGCAATCAACACCCGCGCGCGTGAGCAGCGCCTTTACCTCCGCGGCGAGCTCGGGCCGCCCCGGCGCCGGGTATTTGAGGTGATAGGTGTGCTCGGGGAAACCGTGATAATCGTACACCATCGGCGGATGCGCGGAAGTCGACACGGTGAAGGCGTCAGCCTCCCAATGTCCTGATATGACGAGCACGGCCTTGGGCCTCTCCGGCAAGAGCTGTGGCAGCCGGCCGAACGCCTCGGCGGTTTTCGCGTATTGCACCCGCCTGTCTTCCATGAACGGCCACGGACCGCCGCCATGCGACAGGAAGAAGGTGGGAAATCGCACCATGGGCGAAGGCTCGTTTCGTTGGCAACATGCGCGTGCGAGTTGCCCGCGCGATCGGCCGCGAGCATAGGCAAACCCGTATGGTTAGCAAGACGTTAACGATTTGCTGCCCAGAATCCCGGGCGTAGCCGAAGGAGTCGGCCAGCAGCCAGGGACGTGAAATGAAGAAGTTTGCGTTGGGGGATGTCGTCAACAGTGACAAGGGCCGCCGCGGCGTCGTTCGCGCCGCCTACAAGTCGAAGGAAGGCCAGCAGTTCTACGCCGTCGAGAAAGACGGCGCGATGGATTATCTGGAGGAAGACCGGCTAAGCCCGGCGCCGCGCGTCGAGCTCGCGGCTTAAGTCCAACTCATCCCTCTAATGCGCGAACCGGTCCAGACGCTCCGACCAGGGGTCGTCTCCGCTCGCGATGCCATCGTTCGCGATCAGCAGCAGGCGATCGCTGCCTGCGGCCGAATCCCAATGCGGCAGGTCCGCACCGTTGGGATCGCCGCTCCTGGCGAAATTGATCCAGTAGGCGCGCATGCGATTTGCGACCTCGCGATCGGCTCCTGACAAGATGCCTGCACCGGGCATGCCTTCGACGCCGAAGATGAACTGCAATTCCCGCCCGTGACCGCCCTCGGGGTTTGCGCGCCGTGCCTCCGGCACATAGGTGAAGCGATAGCGAAAGGTCGGCGCACCGCTGGCGGCATGCAGGCGCGCCAGCAGTCTCACTGGCTCGGAGAAGACCCTGTCGGTGTAGAACCTTGCCGCGCGGTCCGAAGGTCTGGCGAGATCGGGATAGAGCCTGCGCAGCTCATCGCTGGTGGTGCCTGACGATGCCAGCTCTTCCCGGATATCCAGCTCGCCGTCGAAACCGGTCTCGTCGTCGTTCGAGCCGATGATCAAGGGGATGCGGCTCTCATGTCCAGCTGCGAAGCCCGCGGCGACCTCCTCGCTCACCAGACTCCCATCGATCGTCGGCGCGAAGCTGCGCGGCGATTTTTCCAGGAAATGTTTTTCGACGGCAAGCAGGCGTTGCGGTTCGGCTGTACGTAAATCGGCCTGTCGCCCCAGCACCGCCACGAATTGCCGCCCCACAATTTCGGCCTCTTGTGCCGAACGCAGGCGCGCACGGCCGGGGATCGATTGCAGAATGGCTTTCTGGAAGAGATCGCGCGATTGCTCCGACAGCATCAGCAGCGCGATCGACGTTGCGCCTGCGCCACTGCCGAACAAGGTGACGTTGGTGGGATCACCGCCGAAGGCCGCGATGTTGTCGTGCACCCAATGCAGCGCCGCGATCTGGTCCATCAGGCCGAAATTGCCGGAGCCGCCTTCCGACAGCGCGGGATCGCTGAGCCAGCCGAACGCGCCGAGGCGAAAATTCACGGTCACCACGATGAGGCCGGCTTGCGCGAGCCTGGCACCGTCGAACAGCGGATCATTCGCGGTGCCGCTGACGAAAGCGCCGTCGTGGATGAACATCATCACCGGTAGCGGGCCGTCGACCCCGAACGGACGAAACACGTTCAGCGTGAGGCAATCCTCGCTCGATCCCGGCAGCGAGGGCTGAAGACACGGCGCGCCATAGGCATAGGCGGTGCGCATCTCCGAACTCTCGGGTGCAGCCTGCGGCGGACGCCAGCGCAGCGGTCCGAGCGGCGCGGCCACATAGGCCAGCCCCTTGAACGAGGCCACCTCGCCTTCGACGGCGCCAAGCATCTGTCCTTCGCGCGTCAGCGCAAATGGAAACTGGCCGACCGGCTGGGCCACGACCGAGCCGGCGCAACAGAGGACGAGTGACGTCGCAAAAAGCGCGAACACGGACCGCATCTTCGGAGCATCTCGACGCGCGGAAGGATTTTGGGCAGGTTATGTCCGTGGCCCGCCGCGAAGCAAGCGCCGCGGCTGCGCCTAGCTCCGCTTGGCGGCAAGCTCCGCCAGTGCGTGCCGTGCGATGATGCCGAGCTCGCCGAGCGTGGAGTGACCGGACCGCGCCGCCTCGATCAGCCGCTCGGCGATGAACCTGCGGCTGTCGTGATCGCCGCCGTGAGGCAGTTGGCGGCACGTCTCCTCCAGGACGACGTCCATGTTCGCTTTGGTCCGCTCACTCAACTCTGTCATGACGCCCGTTTGCACGCGTGGCAAAAACAAGAGCATACACAGGTGGATCGACCCTGATTAGCCCGGGAAATCACGGCCCTTGTGCATCGCGATGCGTGTGCCGCCGCAACATTCACGCGGCCATGATGACGCCGCAAATGGCTACCGAAGATTGCACATGCCGTGATGACAAGCCGAACCTGCAGCGATAGCCTGCGGGCAAAACAAAACACACGGGAGGAAATGCCATGCCTGATGCAATGGTTGCTGCACGTGCCTCGGACACGGGGCGCGGAACCAGCCAGCAGGTCGATGTTGCCGTGGTCGGTGCCGGATTTGCCGGCCTCTATCTTCTGCATCGGCTACGCAAGGCCGGCCTGACGGCGGTCGGCCTCGAAGAAGCCGGCGACGTCGGCGGCACCTGGTACTGGAACCGATATCCCGGGGCGCGCTGCGACATCCAGACCATTGATTACAGCTACACCTTCGATCCCGACCTCGAGACCGCATGGACCTGGTCGGAGAAATATGCGACCCAGCCCGAGATCCTGCGCTATCTCGGCTTCGTCGCCGACCGCTACGATCTCAGGCGTGACATCCGCTTCAAGACCAAGGTCACGGAAGCGAAATGGGACGAGGCGATCGAGCGCTGGCAGCTCACCACCGATAATGGCCCGCCGGTCTCCTGCCGCCATTACATCATGGCCACCGGCTGCCTCTCGGCGCCCAAGCCGCCGGAGATCGACGGCGTGAAGGACTTCAAGGGCGAGGTCTATTTCACCGGACGCTGGCCGCATGACGGCGTCCATCTCGGCGGCAAGCGCGTCGCGGTGATCGGCACGGGATCGTCGGCCATTCAGTCGATCCCGCTGATCGCCGAGCAGGCTGCGCACCTGACCGTGTTCCAGCGCACCCCGAATTTCGCGCTTCCGGCGCACAACGGTCCCGCGCCGTCCGATCGCATGAGCCTGCTGCAAGGCGATCGCGCGGCCTATCGCGAGCAGGCGCGCCAGTCGATGGCCGGCGTGCCCTATCCGCAGCAGACGGTCGTTAGCTGGCAATTAAGCGATGCCGAGCGTCGTGAGCGGTTCGAACGCGCTTGGGCGGCCGGCGACCTCGTCCACATCCTGACCCAGCTCTGGGCCGACCAGGCGGTCGACATCGACGGCAACAAGATCGTCCAGGACCTGATCCGCGAGAAGATCCGCGCCGCCGTCAAAGACCCCGAGACCGCCGCGGCGCTGATGCCGGACGATCATCCGTTCGGCGCCAAACGCCCCTGCCTCGATACCAACTATTACGCGACCTACAACCGGCCGAACGTCACGCTGGTCAATCTGCGTCAGGAGCCGATCAAGGCGATCACCGCAAGTGGGATCACGACGGCCAAGCGCAGCGTCGACGTGGACGTGATCGTGTTCGCGACCGGCTTCGACGCCATGACCGGCGCGATCCGCGCCGTGCATCCGATCACCGGACGTGGCGGCAAGTCGCTCACCGACGTCTGGGCGCAGGGGCCGCAGACCTATCTCGGCCTCACCGTCGCAGGCTTCCCGAACTTCTTCATGATCACCGGTCCCGGCAGCCCGTCGGTGCTGTCGAACATGGCGGTGTCAATCGAGCAGCATGTCGACTGGGTCGTCGACCGGCTCAAAGCATTGCGCGACGGCGGCTTCACCACGATCGAGCCGACCGAGACGGCGCAAGCCGGCTGGAACAGGCACATGGCCGATTGCTCGATGGTGACGCTGCACCGGCTCGCCAACACCTGGTACACGGGCGCCAACGTGCCCGGCAAGGTGCAGGGCCTGATGCCCTATACCGGCGGCGTCGGTCCCTATCGCAGCATCTGCGACGAGGTGGTCAGCCGCGGCATGCTCGGCTTCAAGCTGACCGGCCCCGACGTCGCCGCGCAATGCAATGACGGCGAGGTGGTGCGGCTGCAGCCGGACGTGCGGCTGGTGCTGAACCTGCTGGCGTCACTCAACCTGCCGCCGATCGAGTCGATGGGCGCCCTCGGCGCCCGCGCCTTCGTCGACGAGTTCAACAAGGGCCGCCCGGCGGGACGGCCGATCGGCGAGATCGTCGACGGCACCCTGACAGGCGCCGACGGTCCGCTGCCTTACCGGGTATACCGGCCGGCAACGCCGGGGCCGCATCCGGTGGTGGTCTATTTCCACGGCGGCGGCTGGGTGCTCGGCGACGAGCAGTCGGACGAGCCGTTCTGCCGCGACATGGTGCGGCGGACCGGCATGATGCTGGTCAGCGTCGGCTATCGTCATGCGCCCGAGCATCGTTTCCCGGCCGCGGCCGAAGACGGCTATGCGGCGACGCGCTGGATCGCCGAGCACGCCGCCGAGCTCGGCGGCAGGCCGGGCCCGGTGCTGGTCGCGGGCTGGAGCGCCGGCGGCAACATCGCCGCCGTCACCTGCCAGCTTGCGCGCGATCGCGGCGGCCCTGAGATCGCGGGCCAACTCCTGATCTGCCCGGTCACCGACTGCACCTTCGACCGCCCCTCCTACAACGACAATGCGACCGGCTATTTCCTGACGCGCTCGCTGATGTACTGGTTCTGGGACCTCTACTGCTCGCCGACCGACCGCACCGATCCACGCGCCTCGCCGCTCCGCGGCAAGGTCGAAAGGCTACCGCCGGCCTTCGTCGTCACCTGCGAATTCGATCCCCTGCGCGACGAAGGCATCGCCTATGCCGAGGCGATGGCAGCCGCCGGCGTCCCGGTCGAGCAACTCAAGGCGCGTGGCCATTTCCATTCGTCCTTCACGATGGTGGACGTGATCATCACCGGCGCGCCGAGCCGGGTGCAGATGGCCGAGGCCTTGCGGCGCTTTGCCGGGCTTCCGCCCGAAGTTGGTCGCGGCGATGAGACCAGCCACGGGCACACCAGCCCGGGCCATAAAATCGCGGCGGCCGCGAGCTGAAAGCAAACATTTGCCGGGAACTATTTCCCGGTCATCGCGTTTGGTGCTGAGGCATTGAGATGCAGTAATGGGTGTAGGCCCCGGTACGCACGATCGTGTGCCGGGGTCTTTTTGCGTGAGGCGGGACGATGGGGGACGTGGTTGGGGATTCAAAGGTCGACTTTGGTGTCCTTGCGGTGCTGCATAAATGGCCGTCGCTTGCGAACCAGCGACGGTCGGACCGAGCGTCCTACCAGGTGATCGAGGGTACGCTCGACGAATGCATCTCGGCGTTCATGGCGAAGCCGGCGGCGACCAGGCATCTCTATGAGATCCGCACCATCGCGCAACCGCCGCTGGTCACGGACATTCTCTCGCCCGAGCACATCACGGAGCTGGCGCGGCTGCGCGAATTTCTCTGATCCTCGCAGAAGCACCGGCTGAGCGCGGGAACCTTCTGCCGGTTTTTCCCGTTGATGGTGATCGGAAGCGAAGGCGTGAGTGCCTCACATGCTTGAAGCCGGCGTGCCAGCCCCTGTCGTGCCCTATGGCGCAGACCAGACCCTGTTCGTGGTGATCGACCGCCTCGACAAGGCGACCGAAATTCGCGTCGAGCGAAGCGATCTCGACGCCACGATCGGCGAGCTCGTCGCTGGCTGCTTCAACGACCCCATCAAGGTCATCTCGTTCAACACGCTGGAGCACTGGATGAAGGACATCTCGACCGATGTCGCCGGCGAGATCCGGGCGCGCTGTGACATTGATGGCATGACGCTGCCGGACTATCTCAGCGACTTCGTCGAAAGCCACAGCTGAGCGCGCATGGGGATGAGAATCAGGCGCGCCGGTACTTGCCGGCGATGACCTCGATCTCGCGGCGGCGTTCGTGCGCGAAGGTCAGGAGCTTTTCGATCGTCAATGTATCCGTGATCCGTTTGGCCAGCCGCTCGGCGCGTGCGGCCTGATCTTCGAGATACTGGATCGTGGTCAAACGCCGCCTCCCAAGAGCTTAGATCTAGTCCCGAATGATTGGGTATCCATGGTGGCTTGAGGCGGCTAACAGCCGGTTAAGCACAGCGCTTCGGATCGATGCAGCCGCAAATTATTGCACCACGTCGAGCCGGACATTGGTGACACCCTTGTCGACCATGCCGAGCGCCTCCGCCGCGGAGGGAGAGACGTCGACCACGCGTCCGCGAACATACGGCCCGCGATCGTTGATCCTGACGGTGACGAAGCGGCCGGATGAGACATCGGTGACGCGCAGCTTGGTGCCGAACGGCAGGCTGGGATGGGCCGCGGTCAATTCGTTCTTGTCGAACCTCTCGCCGCTCGCCGTCTCCGTGTCCGAATAGAAACTGGCGACGCCGTGGGAGACGCTCTGCTTTGCATCACCGTCGGGGATGCGCGCCCGGCTGATCGGACGCGGATGCAGCGCCGCCACCCTGTGCGGTCGTTCGACAGCGGCCTGGCGGTGGGTGCCGAGATCGGCCTTCTGGTGGCCGACCGGCGATTGCGCACACGCCGCAAGCGACGCCGCGCCGATGGTGGCGAGCAGGATCCGGCACAGGCTTGCCGGCGAAATCCGGGCATTTTCGGCACGTGCAAAGCAAGACATGATGCGCCCTCCGAATGGCCCCGAGTTTCGGTGGGCAATGAGGGCAGAACCTTGTCGGAACGAAAGCGCGCCTGAGGCCGCAGCCGTTTCGGGTTAGCTGTGGCGATTCCACCACACTGGCTTGTCCTGAATCGAGACAGGCTCGTGGGATAAGCCCGATACGACGCGCCAGATCGGGCGCGTCTCCGGCGGAACCTCGTCAGGTTCGGCGCCGCTCCTCGAGAGCCGCGCGAGCTCGCGCCGATAGAGCCGCTGCCAGCCGGTCTTCAAGCTGGCGAGAAAGTCGAGCTCCCGTTGTGTCAGCGTGCACATCATGAACCCGATCCGGTTGCGAGAGCCGCGTCGTCAGCCGACGAGGCCTCCCATCGGTTTGACGTCGGCGCTGCCCGGGAAGACGGCTTCTGCGAGCACCTTCTCCTCGACGCGCAGATGATCCCTCAGCAGGCCTTTCAGCACCGCGCGCAAATCCGTGGTCGGCTTGAGATCGCGATCCTCGAAGAGTTGCGCCGGCTTCAGACCGGGCCAGTCCGCGATCACGCGACCACCGTTGAGCCCGCCGCCGATCAGGAAAGCGACCGTGCCCGTGCCGTGGTCGGTACCCTGCGTACCGTTGATGCGCGCGGTTCGCCCGAACTCGGTGACGACGGCCACGACTGTTTCGCGCCACGCTTCGCCCATATTGCTCTCGATCGCGGCAAAGGCGCCGTCGAGAGCACCGAGCAGATTGTAGAGCTGGCCCGAGGCCACGCCCTCGGCGATGTGCGTATCCCAGCCGACGAAGCCCATGGCGCCGACACGCGGGCCGTCAGGCTTGGCGAGATAGCGCGCGGCCGTGCCGGCGGCTTCGGCGAAATAGGCGCGCACGCGCGCGATGCCGGGCGGCGGCAAGGTCGGATCGTCGGACATCGGATCGCCCGCGCCTGGTGCGCCGCCGAGCGAAGCGAGCCTCATGCGGGCCTGGAGCACGGTCGCAAGCTTCGGATCGGTGTGTTGGTAGAGATCGAGCAGGCGGTTCTGCGTGTCCTCGCTCGCCGGCAACAATCTCTGCGGCACCCATGTCATGACGGGCGCCGAACCGCGCACCACCAGCGGCGTCACGGAGCCGATGCCGAGCGCGCGGCTGCCGCGCGGGTCGACACGCCCGCTGGATTCCAGCGCGAGCAGCGCGCGGTTGAGCCATCCCGAGCTGGTCATGCCCGGCTTGACGAGCCCGCTTTCCAGCACGTCCTGGCCGTCGAAATGCGAACGCTCGCGATAGGGCGTCGCGGCGGCATGGACGATCGCAGCCTTGCCGCTCTTGTAGAGCCGATGCAGATTCGGCATCGCCGGATTGAGCGCGAAGAAGGCATCGAGCGGCAGCGCGGGCGGCTTGCCGTCCAGCACCAGCGCACGATCGCCGCGCAAGGAGATCCAGTCGGGATCGCCGACCGGCGCAACCGCGCCAAGGCCGTCGAGCGCACCGCGCAGCACAATGACCAGCAGGCGCGGATCGCGCCCTTCGGCACGCGCGATCCGCGGCATCTGGCTCCACGTGAACAGCGCGCCGGAGCCGACCAGAAGCTCGCGCCGCGTGGGCAGATGATGGTCAAAGCCCATGGTCACCTCCTCTGGAAATCCGCCGACATGAACAACAGCGCGAGCGCCTGCTGCCGGCTCTCGGCGCGGCCGACGGCCTGCTTCACCTCGGGTGATATCTCCGATGCGAAGACGTCCTCGATGATCGCCTGCGGATCAGCCGTACCGGCGAGGCGCTCGGCAAAATTGTTGGCGATGTCGAGCCGCCGGCCGACGCCGTCGATCCAGCTCGCCTCGTCGTCCGGATAGCCCTTGGGCGCGGATGGACGCCACAGCGCCTCGCCGAGCAGCTCCAGCCCGCCGGTGAAGCGGACTGGATCGACCGTCGTGGCGCCGGTCGCGCGCACCATGCCAACGCCCCACTCGCTGGGACGCTTGAGCTTCGACGGCGGCCCGCGCCAGGCCTCGTCCGAGGACACCATCGCGATCGCGACCTGCTTAAGATCGCCCTCGGTGTCGCGAAAAGTCTTCGCCATCTGCTCGATCAGCACAGGCGGCGGCTCGTCGGCGACGAAATGGCGCGCGAGCTTGGTCGCGATATGGGTTGCGGTCGCCGGATGCGCGGCGAGATCGCGCAGCACCGCGCGGCCCTGCTCGGCATCCTCCTGCTCGTAGCGCTTGCCGAGCACGGTTTGCCCGCCGGGCTCGTGCAGCCGCGGATTGAAGGTGAACTCGCCACCGTGCTCGGGATTGTCGCCGGGCGGCACCAGCGTCCATCCCGTCAACACATTGGCGAAGCTGATGACGTCGTCCTGGGTGTAGCCGGCGCGCACGCCGAGCGTATGCAGCTCCATGATCTCGCGCGCGATGTTCTCGTTGAGGCCGCGGCTGCGGTTGATGCCGGCGATCGAGTTCGCACCCATCGAGCCGAGATTGTCGAGATAGAACAGCATCGCCGGATGGCCCTCGACGGCCAACAGGAGATCGACGAAGCGGCCGAGCATATTGGCGCGAACGGCTTCGCGCTCATAGGCGCCGGACATGCTCTGGATCTTGTTGGCCGAGATGCAGAAATGGTTGGACCAGAACCACACCAGCCGCTCGGCGAAGCCGATCTCGGCGGCAAGCGCGGCTTCCGTGCGCAGCTTGGCTTCCTGCAAATAGATCGGACGCCCGGGATCGGGCACGGCCTCGGCCGCCTGCTTGGCCGCCATCTCGGCGGCGTCCTTGTCCGCACCCTGCCCTTGCGTCTGGTCTTCCGACATTGTCGGCGCGGACGCCGTCTGCTGCCTCTTGGCCTGCTGCTGCGCCTGCTTGGCCCTAGCCGCGCGCCGCGCATTGGCGTCGGCAACGGTGCGATAGGCCTTTGCGCTGGTGGGAAGGACGGCGGCGGCGGTCAGCGTGAGCGGCCGGTCGAGATCGGCGATCAGTGCGCCGCGCGGGTCGGTGCCGACGGCGGCGATCGATCCCGGTCGCGGCCCCATCCCGAAGCGATGAAGCGCCAGCACAGCTTCGGCCTTTGCGGAATTGGTCATCGCGAACGCCTGATTTTCTCGAGCCTGCCAGCGGCACGCCGCGCAAGGCTACGAACCGTAATGCTACATATCGTAGCATTTGCGGTGCTGGCCCGCAAGCAGAGATTGCGCTGTCCCGTCCGATATCGCGAGCCGCCCATCCGGCGTGACTGATGGACGGCCGCAACGCTCCTAGAAATTCGGCCCGAGCGCGATCTTGGTGATCGTGCCGTTCCTGACGCCGATCCGCCATTCCGCCGAGCCGTTGGCGAACTGGGCGATGTAGATGTCGCTGTCGAGCGCGGTGACGCCGCGGAACGAGACCGCACGCAGCGCGCCGAGCTTCGCCAGGATCGCCTGGTCGAACGGAAGCTGCTGCCGCGTGATGTCGGCGACTTCCGACGTCATGTGCTCGTAGTCCGGCTGGCCCTTGCCGACATCAGCGATATAGCGGCGCAGCATATCCTCGCCATTGGCGATCGGAACGGCGCGGCGGGCGGCGCGCCCCGGCTTCGCGCCCATGTTGGAAGCCTCGACATTGTGGAAGCGCGTCTGCCGACCCGGCATCAGCACCTCGAGGCACCGTCCGGACTTGTCGGCGATCACCCAGGGATTGTTCACCGTGGTCGTGGCCGCCCAGCTCATGTTGGGCCGGACCACGCTCTGGGCCTTGCGATTGCCGTCGGCATCGAGATTGAAGACGCGGATGTCCTCGCCCATCTCGTTGTAGACCATGATCCGGATCGGCGAAGTGCCGGCGCGGCCGCGCACATTCGCCTCCTCGGCGCACGTGACGATGCCGCCGAGCTCATCATTGCCGTCGGCCCGGAAGATGACGTCGCCGGCCTTGCCGTCTGGCTCGAGCAGCAGGCGGAATTCCGCCGTGCCGTTCTCGAATTTCGCACCATAGATGTCGTAGCCGCCCGGTCCGACGCCGCGGAAGAACAGCGACTCCACCGGACCGAGGGCGACGAAGGTCGCGTGCAACTCGTCGACCTGGCGGTGGACCTTGGCGGCGAGCGGTGCGCTCATCCGGTCGTAGTTCGGCGTGCCGCTGCGCAGATCCTCGATCCCGCGCAGGATCATCTCCTTGCCGCCGGCGACCGGGACCTGCTCGCGGAAACGATCGGGGACTTCCGCAACGCGACGCGCGAAGTCGGCCTCGATCGCCTGCGCCGCGGCCGCATCGATCCGCGGTGCGAGGCGGGCGCCGAACACCGCGTTCTGGACCAGCACGCGCGAGACCCTGGCCTGCTCGTCGCGCAGGAAAACCAGCAGATTGTCGCCACGGATCGAGAAGGCGTCGGCCCCCTCAGCGAGGAGCGCAGCCCGGCCCTGTACGGTTTCCTGCACCTGGAGCCGATCCCCGTCGCGGTCCACCGTGAGCACGCGGTTCGGTGCGATCCTGTACCAGCCCACATATTGATCGAGTGATCCGGAATCGGTGGCCGCCGTCGGCATCTCGGCAACGAGAAGTGCGCGGATGTCGCGTCCATTCATGCGCAGCATCAGCTCGGCGGAGCGGCGCTCCGCATCGAGCGGGAACGTGATCTCACCGGACGAGGCGGGGTAGGATGCGATGCCGTCAGTGCCGACCGTCAGGCGCAATTTGCGCTGCCCGGTGAGCTGGCCGTAGACCTCGTCGCCGTCGCGGAAGATCGCGAACACCGAGGTCGGACCCATGGCGTAGAAATTGACGAAGGGGCGGTAATGCTGGGCCGGCACCTCTCCACTATCCGCGGCGAGCGGCGCAGGCTCCGGCGTGCGATAGGCGATCATGCCGGCGGACACGATCACGGCCGGGACGATCGCAGCCGCGATCCACGCCCGCTTGCGCCAGCCGACCGCGACGGGCATCGCGGCGGCCGCGATGATGCGCTCGACGCGGGCGCGCACGGTCGAGGCCCGCGCCATCGCGAGCTCGACCGGCCGCGGGTTTACCGTGCTTGCAAAATCAAGCAGGATTTCCGCATAGGACAGCCGGTCGTCGATCACCTCGATGGCCTCGGCGTCGCTGATGATCTCGGCAAGTTCGGCCAGACGCGCGAGCTGCCACCACGAGAACGGGCTGAACCAGAACACCGCGCGATTGAGGGAGGCGAGCAGGAGTATATAGAAATCGCGGTTGGCGACATGCGCGCCCTCATGCGCGAGCACCGCGAGGCGCTTCTTGGCGTCCCAGCCGGAAAATTGCGGCGGCACCAGAATGGTCGAGCCAAACGTGACGGGACCGCCGACGTCGCGGCTGACGCGCACATCGGCGTCGACCATGCGCGGACCGTTGATCGGCCTTGCCGCGCGCGCGAGGCGCCAGGTCAGACAGAGGCCGATGGCCAGCCGCAGCAGCAACAGGCTGGCGACGCCGGCATGGATGACGGTAGCGATCAGCCACCAATTGATTGAGACGCCGTTCTTCGACGGCGGAATCGCCGCGCCGGGCGTCATCGGCTGCATGGGCTGCGGCATCTCGAACGTCGAGATATCAACTGGCATGACATCAGCCGGCACCGATACCGGCGATGGCAGCCGGGTGATCGTGACCGTCGGCCAATGCATCACGAACGGCATCGCCAGCGACGCCAGCAGCACGACGACCCACGCCGTCATGTGGACGTGCGGATTGCGCACGCGAAACAGGTTGAGGCCGAACCAGACGACGCCTCCCAGCACAAGGGAGCGCAGCGCCGCCTCCGCCAGAGTTGCGATCATTCTTTCTTCACTCCCCTCGCCTTCTTCGCCTTGGCCACCTGGTCGGCCAGTGTGCGCAACTGCTGCTGATCGAGCATCGCATTGTCGACCATGCCGACGAGGACCTCCTCCATCGAGCCGTTGCAGAACCAGTCGACGATGCGCTGCACCGCCTTGGCCGCAACCCGCGCGCGCTCTTCGGCTGCGTGGTAGACATAGGTGCGTCCGTCCACCGTGTGCCGAGCATAGCCCTTTTCTTCCAGCCGGCGCAGCACCGTGCGGACTGTCGATTCCTTCAGCCGACGCGACAGCTTCTCGCGCACAATTTCGGCCGTCACAGGACCATGGGCCCAAACCAGTTGCATGACCTCGTGCTCGAGGTCGCCCAGTTCGGGCAAACGATCGTCCATGGCGGCTTACCTTGATTGAATTTCTTGTAACGCTACAGAGCGTCGCATATACGGCCGCGCCGCGCAACCGGGTTTCTACCTGAAATGGTATCGCTGTGCTGACCTAACGTGGCTTGCTTCAAGCGGTCGTCGGGCCCGGGCTTGTCCGGGGCATCCACGTTCTTCGTACCATCCGGCGAGGCGTGGATGGCCGGGACATAGGCGAGCGGAAGCGACGCCGTCCTTCGGACGGCTATGCCCGGCCATGACGAGGCGGAGGCCTCAGTACTGCGGCTCGTACATCTGGGACTGAACCAGTCCCTTCACGTCGTTCGGCGCGGGTCCGTCCGCGAGCCCGCGCTGAAAGGCGACATCGGCGACGGCGGCGGCGATACGCACCGAGACTTCGCGGATGCGTGGCAGCGCCGGGTAGAGGCTGCCTTGCGCGAGATCGTCCTTGCCGACGCAATCGGCGAGCGTATGGGCGGCCGCCATGAACATCTCGTCCGTGACCAGCCGCGAGCGGCTGGCGATGACGCCGAGGCCGACGCCCGGGAAGATGTAGGAGTTGTTGCCCTGGCGCGGCACGAAGGTTCGGCCGTTGAGCTTGACGGGGTCATACGGACTGCCGCAGGCAAACAGCGCGCGGCCTCCGGTGTAGCGGTAGGCGTCCTCCGCCGAACATTCGGCCTTCGAAGTCGGATTGGAGAGCGCGAACACGATCGGCTGCTCGTTGAGCTCGGCCATCGCCTTGAGCACGTCGGGCGTGAAGGCGCCACCGACCGCGGCAACACCGATGATGGCGGTCGGCTTCAGCGTCCTGATCGCGGTGAGGAAATCGGCGATCGGCGCCTGACCGGCATGGGCATAACGGAGCTTGTGACCGGACAGGCCTTGGCGGGCGCCAACGACGAGGCCGCGGGAATCCACCAGCCAGTTGCGCCGAAGCGCCTCGGCTTCAGAGGCACCTTCCGCCATCATCGCGGACGTCACGAGATCGGCGATGCCGGTCGCGGCCTCGCCGGCGCCGAGGAACAGGATGCGCTGGTCCTTCAGCTTGCCGCCGTTGACGCGCAGCGCCGAAAACAGGCCGGCGAGCGCCACCGCAGCCGTGCCCTGGATGTCGTCGTTGAAGACGCAGGCCTCATCGCGGTATTTGTGCAGCAGCTTGAACGCCGAGTGGTTGGCGAAATCCTCGAACTGGATCAGCACACCCGGAAAGGTCTTTCGCGCGGCGACCATGAACTCGTCGACGAAGCTGTCATAGGCCTCGCCCGTGAGCCGCCGCTCGCGCAGGCCGAGATAATACGGGTCCTTCAGGAGCTCTTCGTTGTTGGTGCCGACGTCGAGCACGATCGGCAGGCACGTTTCGGGATGCACGCCGGCGCAGGCCGAATAGAGCGAGAGCTTTCCGACCGGAATGCCCATTCCGTTGGCGCCGAGATCGCCGAGGCCGAGGATGCGCTCGCCATCGGTGACGACGATCAGCTTGGCCGGATAGGGCCAGTTCTTCAGGATCTCGGCGATCTGGCCGCGATCGCGCGAGGAGATGAACATGCCGCGTGGCCGCTGGAAAATCAGGCCGTATTTCTGGCAGGCGAGCCCGACCGTCGGCGTGTAGATGATCGGTTGAATCTCGTCGATATTGTCGACGACGACGCGGAAGAACAGCGCCTCGTTGCGGTCGTGCAAGGCATTCAGCGCGACATATTTCTCGAGATCGGTCGGCAGCGTGCGCAGATTGACCAGCACGCGCTCGACCTGGGTCTCCATCGTCAGCACGCAAGGCGGCAGCAGGCCGCGCAGGCCGAGATCGTCGCGCTCCTGCGCGGAGAAGGCGGTGCCCTTGTTGAGCAGGGGATCGCGCAGCAGCGCCATGCCGTGCACGGAATCGGACGATGTCGAATGGGCGCTGACCCGAGCAGGTCTATTCACGAATTCCCCCAGGGAGTTTCTTATTGAAGGGCGAGCATTGTCGGCCAGCACTCACCTGAGATCAAGGACGCAGAAAACTGCGGCAAGCATTGTGATCCCGCACCGCAGCGAGGTTTTGGTGACAGACCGGTCGTCGTGCGCACGAAAAGGTTAACGCCGCGAGGCTGTCGTTCTCCTCATGGTGAGGAGCGCGGAACGCGCGTCTCCGGACGATGCTTTGCATCGCCGGGCGAACCACGCAGGCCCTGCTCTCGCTTGCGGCGCATCCTTCGAGACACCCGCTCCGCGGGCTCCTCAGGATGAGGCAGTGGTATTATTCCGCCTTGATGTCGGCGGCCTTCACGATCGGCCACCATTTCTCGGTCTCGGCCTTCTGGAAGGCTCCGAGCGCTGCGGGCGTCTGCTGATCGGGCGGAGGAATCTCCTGCCCCAATTCGCCAAACCGCTGCTTGACGGTGGGATCGGCAAGCACGGTGACAATGGCCGCGTTGAGCTTTGTGACGATCTCCTTCGGCGTGTTCTTCGGTGCCCAGATGCCGTGCCAGTAGGAGATGTAGAGACCGGGCAACCCCGCCTCGTCGACCGTCGGGATATCGGGCGCGGAGGCGAGCCGCGTCGGCGACGTCACCGCGAACGCCTTGATCGCACCGTTCTTGTAGTGCGGCAGCGAGTTCGAGGCCTGATCGAACATGATGTCGATCTGCCCGGCCACGAGGTCGATCATGGCGGGCCCCGCGCCGCGATACGGCACGAACTGGAAGTCGGTGCCGGTCCTCTCCTTGAAGAAGACACCGGCGACGTGGGCCCCCGTGCCGGCGCCGGCCGTGCCGGCAGTCACCTTGCCGGGGTTGGCCTTCAGCCACGCGATCATCTCTTTCAGAGTGTTGGCTTCGAGCGTCTTCCGGCCGACGATGAGCTGCGTGCCCATCGCGATCGTCGCGACCGGCTCGAAATCGGCGATCACGTCGTATGGCAGCTTGAAGATCGCGCCGTTGAGCACATGCGTGCCCCAATGGCCGATCGTGATCGTGGTGCCATCAGGCGTTGCGCGCGCGACGCGGGCGCCGGCGATGCTGCCGGAGGCGCCGGCGATGTTCTCCACCACGATCGACGTGTGCAATTCAGCGGCGATGCGTTCGGACAGGATGCGCGCCAGCGTATCGGTCGGACCGCCCGCCGCGAACGGCACCACGAGGGTGATCGGCCGCGACGGAAACGGCTGGGCGCTTAGCGGCGCGATCAACCCATAGGCGATCAGCCCAGCAATGACGATCGCATGATTATGCAATCCGGCCCACAGCCCCCGCATCAGTCTCCCCCCACGCTTTTTGTCGCCCGCATGTTGTCAGCAGGCTGGAGCCGGAGTGAACGCTGCGGCGCGGGCCGAGGCAAGCTGAAAATGATGTCGGACAGCTTAGCACTACTTTGGCAGAATGTGTTTTCGCCGCTGTTTTTCAAGGATTTGCTTTCGGCAATATGGGCACT
>NZ_JADPJQ010000089.1:0-1362 GCF_023073515.1 Bradyrhizobium sp. 17
CGACGTCGAAATTGCCCGCGGCAAGCTCGCGCATCGCCTTGCACATCGCGATCATCGGACGCGAAATGCCATTGCCCAGCATCAGGGCGAGCGCAGCGCCGACGGCAAGGCCGCCCAGCGCCATCATCAGCATCAGCCGCTCGGTCTCGCCGATGGTGGCATTGGCGTTGACCTCGATGCGCTGCTGATCCGCCGTCAGCTCCGATCGCAGCTCACCCGAGAGCTTGAGAATGGACGCGGCTGTCTTGGTCATCTCGCCGTTCAGCTTGACGATGACCTTCACGTTCTCGGTGAGCTTTGAAAAAGAGGCGCGGTACTGCTTGAGGAGATTGCTGATCTCGGTGACGCGGTCGGTGATCTTCTGGTCGTTGGCATAGATCGAGACCAGCAGGGTCTCCAGGAATTTGATGCGGGCGGTCACGCCGTCGGCGGTCTTCGGCTCCGGCTTGGCGACGAAGGCGCTGACCGAGGTGGAGACCGCCAGATATTGCGATGTGATATCCTTGGCCGTACCCTGAACCGAGTTCAGGCCCGCCAATGCCGCGGTATCGGCAAGATCGTCGAACTTGAACCGGATCTTGTTGCCGACGCTGTTGAGCTCCTCGGTCGCGATCTTGCCGTTCTCGCGCGTCAACGTGATGATCTCGCCGAACACCTTGGTGAAGCTCTTGAAGTCGGCCTCGAGCCTGCCGACCTGCTCGCGGCGGGCTGCGCCCGTGGTGGCCGCCGCCGACTTGGCGATCGCGGCCCTCAAATTCTCTTCAGCTGCTTTGGCTGCGGTCTCATCATCCGCCGCGCCGGTCAGCGTGTAGGCCCGCGCCAAGCCCTGGTAAGCGATCAGCTCGCGATCGACCGTCCGCGCAAGGTCCGCTTCGGCGACGCTGGAGCGGTAGGAGGCCACGGCGGCCTGAATCCGCTCGAAGCCGAAATACGCGAAAGCCATGCTGACCGCGAGGATGGCGAGCACCGCCACGAAGCCGAGGATGATTTTTGCGCGAAAACGCAAGGTGAGCAGCTTCGATCTGGTCGGCTTCGACTTGACGGGCATTCCCCACCCCATTCCATTCGCGGAAAACCAGGCGCAGCCCGGAAGCAGCCCGCTTCCTGACGCGTGAGCACGGTAAATGGCAAAGGATAAGCTGCGGTAAATTTGTGGCGCCGCAACCGGCGGTTACGTGACGCAGGGTCTCGTCGTCCTGGCCTCGTGCGCAATCGCGCACGGGGGGCCGGGACGGCTGAGCGCTTACGCCGCCCGGATATTCCCCATGAAGCGGTCGAGCTCGGCGCGCAGACGGGTGCTTTCGGACGACAGCGTCTTGGCCGAATGCAGCACCTCTTCCGAGGCCGAGCCGGTTTCGGCGG
>NZ_JADPJQ010000095.1:0-4536 GCF_023073515.1 Bradyrhizobium sp. 17
TGCGATCATCCCAAGGCCGACCTTCGGCAAGCGAAGGATTCCGAACACGGAGCCCCTGCGGCTGTCGTCCGCGGCTGGCATCGAGGGGAGCGTGAGAAATTGCCAGGCCAGCGCGAGCGCGGCGAGCGGAACGACTGAAAAGAAGGCTCCGCGCCAGCCGATGTACTGACCGAGAAAGCTTCCCAACGGCGCGGCAATCGTCGTGGCCAACGCATTTCCGCCGTTGAAGATGGCCAGCGCCCGCGGGACCTGAGTTTCGGGAACGAGGCGCATCGCGGTAGCGGCCGACATCGACCAGAAGCCGCCGATGACGATCCCGATCAGCGCCCGCCCCGCCATGAAGATGGCCCCGTTCGGCGCGAGCGCGACAATCAGGCCCGACGCCACCATAACGACCGTGAGAGACAGCAGGACGGTCCGCCGGTCGATGCCGCGGGTCGCCCGCGAAATGAGCAGACTCGCAAGAACGGCGAATATGCCGGAGACTGCGATGGCCTGGCCCGCTTGACCTTCGGTAATGTGGAGGTCCGCTGCGATCGGCGTCAGGAGACTGACGGGCATGAATTCGGACGCGATCAGCGTCGCGACGCAGAGAGTGAGGGCGAAGACCGCGCCCCATGCCGGCGCTTCTCGCTGGACGGCACCGTCCTCGAAAGTGGTTTCGCTTGTCATTCTAGCCTCGGAAACAAACTGCTCCGCACCCGGTCGGCCGGGTCCGGGCGGCGATCGGCCGCCGTTCTCAGATAGTTCCGCGCGAGGCCCGACAGCAGACTGGCGCTGTCGGATGTTCCGTTGAGAAGGATTCATCGATCGGAGGGGCCTCAGAGGCCTAGCGGTCGCAATTCCCGGACGAGATCGATGAAGAGCCGGAGCGCCGCCGGAACCTGCCGTCGGCTCGAGTAGTAGATGTGGAAGCCAGGCCCGAGGGGCGCCCACTGCTCCAACACAGTGCGCAGCGTGCCGTCCCGCAGGTCCTTGCGCACCATCGGCTCGGCCACGTACATGAGCCCCGCCCCGTCTCGGACGGCGACCAATCCGATCTGCCCTTGATCAACAGTCATCCCGCCCGGAACATTGATCTCGATCTTCTCGTCGCCGCGTTCAAACTCCCAGCGATAGATGCTCTCGTCCCCGATCCTGATCTTCACGCAGCGGTGAGATTGCAGGTCACCTGGATTCACCGGAGTGCCCATGCGGTCGAGGTAGGAAGGAGCCCCGACGACGAGCCAGGGGATATCGGCGGACAGACGCTGCGCGACCATGTCCTGCGGCACTGTGCCTCCGTACCGGATACCCGCGTCGTACCCGTTTTCGATGACGTCGATCATACGGTTGTTGACCGAGAACTCGATCTCGACCTCCGGGTACCGTTCCAGGAACGTGGCCATCACGGGTCCAACGAGAAACTCGGCAGCTTCCGTCGGTACGCTCAACCGCACCCGACCCATCGGCACGTCGCGAAAGCGGTTGAGAACGTCCAGGGCGCTGCCGATCTCGTCGAAGGGCTGCGCAAGCGCTGACTGCAACGCCTCGCCCGCGGCGGTAAGCGTTACGCTGCGGCTTGTCCGGTTGAGCAAACCTCAGCTCTGCCGATTGCGAATCCCTGCTGCGTGCTAACCGCTCGGAACGAGAAGACGGGCCAACGATTCGTTGGCAGGAGCAAGCTCGATGCTGATGACGAAGGAAAGACGGCCGGCGATCCGAACGCTGCGGGGCTGGGCGCTCAGCGTGCTGCAGGAGGCGGGCGCCATCCACGAATGCGAGGAGCATGGCTGGGCGAAGGACCGGGCCGACCCGCATGCACGCGAGCACGCATTGGATATAGCCAGGCAGGAGCCACCCGAGGGCTTATCTCCGGATCAGGCCGTCGGGCAAGTGCGCGAGGTTTTGCATTCGATCGGCGATACGTGCCCGGAGTGCCCGCCACGTCCCGATTAGGTCTCCTGCGCTGTCGCGCCGCTCGAATGGCGTGCGAGCCTCAAACGCCTTCGGCAAACTTGGACGACGTAAGGGATATCAGCGGACTATTGCCAAAAGGCCCTTCAAGCGAGCAAGTCTAGTGCGTTCTCGATCGCTGCGCCGGCTGCGGTGTTGTCGAAGATGCACCAGGTCTCACTAGATGACGACGTAGCACCGAGCCGCAGCTTCAGCGATCGCAGGAATGCCCCGTCGTACGCGGAGTAGTAAATGCGCGGCGCTCCATGCAATCGAAAATAGCGCAGACTAGGCCACCCGCCCGGCAGGTCGGCATCGGGCACCCGCGCCGGATCCGCGGCGACACGGGCAATCCGACGTTCCCCGAGCCAGGCGCCGACCTCGGGCGTAAACCAGCTGACGTGACGCGGCTCGCAAGCGAGAGCGGCTGAGGTCTTTTCCTGCAGCGCGCGGAACAGGAACTCCGCATCGGACTCAACGAACATTTTGCGAGGTGCAAACTGAACGAGCAAAACCCCGAGCTTCGCACCAAGTCCGGCGCTCTCTTCGATGAACCGATCGAGTTCACCCTGCGCAAGCTGTGACGAGTGAGTAACAGACTTCGGCACCTTTACCGAAAAGCGGAAATCATCGGGCGTCGCGTTCGCCCATTTCTCGTAGGTCGAACGCCGATGCGGCTTATGAAATGATGAGTTGATCTCGGTGGCGTTCAACACCCGCGCGTAGCGTTCAAGCTGGCTACCTACCCCGCCAACTCTTTCCTTGCAGACTCGCGGAACATTCCATCCCGCTGTGCCGAGCCGCAGCTCAGTCTTGACATGCGCGGCCTCTTCCATGTCAGTCCGTGACTGCCATCGGGTATCACCGGATGTTTCAATCTCACGCCGACTTCCGCCGCGCCCCTGCTGTCGGCTTCTTCGCCGCCGCTTCCTTAGGCGGCTTCTTACCGGCGATCGGCATCAGCATCTCCTTCTGAGCCGCGGCAGCTTTCTTCGTCTTCTTGGGAGACTTTTTTGGAGCCTCGGTCTTTGCTGCCCCGCCGACGCTCTTGCGTAGCGCGTCCATCAGATCGACGACGTTCTCGCCTTTCGGTCGATCCTTCGGCACGATCGGCTTGCCGGCGCGCTTCTGGTTGATGAGCTCGATCAGCGCGCTTTCATAATGGTCCTCGAACTTCTCCGGCTCGAACGATCCAGCCTTCTGGTTCACGATGTGCCTGGCCAGATCGAGCATGTCCTTCGTCACTTTGACGTCCTGGATATCGTCGAAGTATTCCTGCTCACTACGCACCTCGTAGGGATACCGCAGCAAGGTGCCGACCAGGCCCTTGTCCATTGGCTCGAGCGCAATGATGTGCTCTCGGTTGGTGAGCACCACGCGCCCGATCGCAACCTTGTTCATCTCGCGGATGGTCTCGCGGATGACCGCGAAGGCGTCGTGGCCGACTTTTCCGTCCGGACGGATGTAGTAGGGGCGAATTAGGTAGCGCGGATCGATCTCGGCCTTGTCTACGAACTCGTCGATCTCGATGGTACGCGTGGATTCCAGCGCGATCTCCTCAAGCTCCTCCTTGGTCACCTCGATGAACTGGTCCTTCTCGAGCTGGTAGCCCTTAACGATGTCCTCGTTGGGCACCTCGTCGCCGGTGTCGGCGTCGACTTTCAGGTACTTGATCCGATGACCGGTCTGACGGTTGAGCTGGTTGAAGGAGATCTTCTCGCTCTCCGAGGTAGCTGGGTAGAGCGCCACGGGACAGGTGACCAACGAGAGACGCAAAAAGCCTTTCCAGTTCGCGCGGGGGGCCATGGTACGCAAAACTCCATAAGGGGACTTGGACTCAAGACGAACGGCGCGACACAGTTCCGACACCGCCCGCAGGTGTCCACCGCAAATTGATGCCAGATCCCGGTCAAGCGCCCGGAATAGATGGCGGGCAGTCTTAACCCAACGAACAAAATAAGAACATGTATCGGTGACGCAATCCCTGGCACTCCGCGGTGATTAGACCTCTGTGGAAAACGGCCAATCCCTTGCTCTAGGGAAGCGGCAACCCAGCCCGTCGGGCAACACACCCTTCTCCCGTCAATCCCTCTCCGCAAAAATATTCCACTTTACCGAAATTCGGAAACGGCGTATGTGTCGCTCATCCCGGCTCATCCTTGAGGGGCGATCTCGTTGTCGTCTTGATTGCGAGCCGGGCTTGCGATGGACGCGGCAGCGTCGGTACGAGATGGTGCGGGCAGGGCGGGTAGACCCTGTGAGCCCGCAACCGCGTGCGGACGAGGGGCGCTGCTAGGCTTCGTCTCGCCTGTAAGTTTTCGGCTTCGTCGACAGGGCTGGAAAAACTGCGGCGAAATGGCGGGCCGTGCGTACGGCAAAACCGTGTGGTCCTGGCCGTCGTTGCTACGGTCAAGCTTTCGCGGAGGTGTGTGCGAGCCCAACCGGGCAGACAGCATCATCCAAATTCGCGAGGCGAGGGAGGCCAAAGAGAACTCGGCTCCCGGGAGAGCACGGCATAAGCCGTCCAACCGTCGCGCAGGGAAGGCCGAGTGATTGGCTACACCTGTATGCTGCTGTGCGGTTTTCCTGCGTGTGCTTTTC